>SBFZ01000014.1 GCA_006227095.1 Bacteroidota bacterium
GCGTCCATAGTTAAAGAACGTGAACGCCTGGCCTCACGTCTTGCCGCGCTACCGGTTGTGGAGAAGGTATGGCCATCCGATTCCAACTTTCTGCTGGTAAGGGTGAAAGATGCAGACTTTATATATAATGCCCTTGCCGAACGGAAGATAATTGTCAGAAACCGTAGCCGTGAGATCCCGGGATGCATCCGGATCACCACCGGTACGGCAGATGAAAACAACAGGCTTCTAAGTGAACTTGAGAACATTTCCTCGTAAATCAGGTGCCAGCAAAAAGAGAGGTATGAATAATAACAATTCCCCCGGACATGGTTTCAACCAGTAAACCGGGTCAATTCAGCTGATAATTTGAAAGTTAAGTAAATGAAGAAAGTATTGTTTATTGACCGGGACGGCACTATCCTGAAGGAGCCGGCTGACCAGCAGGTTGACAGCCTCGAAAAACTGGAGTTCATGCCGGGGGTGATAGGGGCCCTCTCGGCCATAGCCCGGGAGACCGACTTTGAACTGGTGATGGTCACCAACCAGGACGGACTGGGGACTCCCGCCTACCCTGAAGAGGATTTCCTTCCGCCGCAGAACAAGATGCTCAGCATCCTTGCCGGTGAAGGGGTGAGATTTGCGGAGATCTTCGTCGACCGGACTTTTGAGTCCGACAACGCTCCCACCCGTAAGCCTGGAACTGCCATGCTCACCAGGTATCTTGCAACCGGTGTTGACCTAGGCGGTTCATTCGTTATCGGTGACCGCCTGACAGATATAGAATTGGCTATGAACATGGGCTGCACGGCTATTTACGTAAGTGACAGGCAGAACGAAGAAGCTTCGCTCTGCACCCGCGACTGGCAGGCAATAAGGCGCTTTCTGACCGGTCTCCCGCGAAGGGCATCCGTTTCAAGGAAAACAAATGAGACAGATATTTCCGTTGATATCGACCTCGACGGTAACGGGCATGGCACAATCAGCACCGGCATCGGCTTCTTCGACCACATGCTGGAGCAGGTTGCGAGACATGGCGGCATCGACATTACCATCAAAGCTACAGGCGATCTGCATGTCGATGAGCACCACCTGGTTGAGGATACGGCCATCGTGCTCGGGCAGGCTCTTGACCGGGCCCTGGGCAAAAGGAAAGGGATGACACGGTACGGCTTCAGCCTGCCAATGGATGACTCCTCCGCCGAAGTGCTCATTGACCTCGGGGGAAGGCCATGGCTGGAATGGAACGCATCATTCCTGTCTGACCACGTCGGCATCCTATCAACGGATATGTTCCGGCACTTCTTCAGGTCACTCAGTGACAATGCAAAATGCAATATCCATGTCAGGGCCACAGGTGACAATGACCATCACAAGGCCGAGGCTATCTTCAAGGCCTTTGCCAGGGCACTGGGAATGGCTGTGGCAAAAACAGGCAGCGGAAACCTGCCATCAACAAAGGGCTCATTATGATAGCAATTCTTAAATACAATTCCGGCAATACCATGTCTGTGCAGGTGGCCCTGCAAAGGCTCGGACACGAGTCAGTGGTGACGGCCGATCCTGAGATCCTGCTGAGGGCTGACAGGGTGATTATCCCCGGTGTGGGTGAGGCCCGTTCTGCAATGAGCCACCTCAGGGAAAGAGGCCTTGATACGGTGATACTCTCACTGAAGCAGCCCGTACTGGGAATATGCCTCGGGCTGCAGCTGATGTGCAACCGGTCTGAGGAGAATGATACTGAATGTCTCGGCATCTTTGACACCCTTGTCAGGAGGTTCCCTCCCGGTGCCAGGGTGCCCCACATGGGCTGGAACAACCTTGAGAACCTCAGCAACACCCCGCTGCTGGACGGCCTCAGCCTGGCAGACAACCTCTATTACGTGCACAGTTATTATGCAGAGCTGAACAGTGATACCATGGCAGTTTGCAACTACATCCTCCCCTTTTCGGCGGCGATGCAGCATGACAACTTTTATGCAGTGCAGTTCCACCCTGAAAAATCAGCGGAGGCAGGGGCACGGTTACTTAAAAACTTCCTTGAACTATGAGAATAATTGCTGCCATAGATATCATTGACGGCCAGTGTGTCAGGCTGACGCAGGGCGACTACAGCCGAAAGACAACATATCGTGCTGATCCCGTTGACCTTGCCAGGGAGATGGAGGATAACGGCATCAGGCACCTTCACCTGGTTGACCTCGACGGGGCCCGCACCGGGAGCGTAAAAAACCACAGTGTGCTTGAGGGAATTGCCTCACGAACCGGATTGAAAATTGACTTCAGCGGTGGGATACGAACAGATGAGGATATCCGCCTTGCGTTCGGATGCGGCGCCGTGCAGGTGACCATCGGCAGCATTGCCGTCAGACGGCCTGACCTGCTGATGCAATGGCTTGATAAATACGGACCTGAAAAGATAATCCTGGGAGCCGATTTCAGGGACAGGAAGGTGGCCACAGGTGGCTGGACGGAGACATCCGGGAAAGATATAGCCACTTTCCTTGGAGAATACCGGGCAGCCGGAATCAGGTATGCTCTTTGCACCGATATCTCAAAAGACGGAATGCTTGGCGGAGCCTCGGTGAATATCTACAGGGAACTGACTGCTCTGGAGGGGCTCTCGGTGATTGCCAGCGGCGGAATTGCTTCTGTAAACGATCTCCGGGAACTGCGTGATGCAGGATGCGAGGGTGCCGT
>SBFZ01000286.1 GCA_006227095.1 Bacteroidota bacterium
GGCAAAGGGCCGGAGCTCTATCCTTTCGAGATTGGCATTGCCCTGACATTCAATGACTGACAAGACATTCTGACAGGTTTTCTTCGGGAGGGTATCTGTACTGATACCCTCTCTTTTTTTATTTGCCCCACGTGTTGAAATCAGGCAGATTCCGGGTTATACAAAATCGGGTGATTTTATGTAAGTTTGAGGCGTTGACTCAGAAGGCAGATTGTCAGCAGACTGGCACTGTCAAACAAGTAAAAGAAAGAGAGAAATGAGACTACTTCTTATCAGCAATTCAACCAATGCCGGAGAGGCATATCTCGATTATCCGAAGAACAATATCAGGGATTTCCTGGGCAGCAAAAAGGTAAAGGCTCTTTTCATTCCCTATGCCGCAGTGACATTCTCATATGATGCATATGAGGAGAAGGTTAAGACCAGATTCAACGAAGTGGGGCATGATATTGTATCAATCCACCGTTTCAGTGATCCGGTTAAGGCAATCATGGATGCCCCGGCAATTGTAGTTGGCGGCGGAAACACCTGGATGCTGCTCAAATGCCTGAGGGAGAACAAGCTGATCGGGCCGGTAAGAAAAAAGGTTCTTGGCGGCACACCATACATTGGCTGGAGTGCAGGATCAAACGTGGCCTGCCCTACAATTATGACCACCAATGACATGCCGGTCACCGTTCCGGCATCTCCCAGGGCCTTCGGGCTGATCCCGTTCCAGATCAATCCTCACTACCTCGATGCCAATCCCGCAGGTCATGCAGGTGAGACCCGAGAGCAGAGGATAGAGGAATTCATCGAGGTAAACAGGGAGGTTTTTGTTGCCGGACTTCGCGAGGGGACCATGTTCATCCTTGAAGATCGCAAAATTACTCTCTCAGGCCCACGCAACGCACGTGTCTTCAGGTATGGCAGCCAGCCCGTGGAGGTGCCTCCCGGAGGTGATCTCTCATTCCTGCTCAAAAAAGGGAGAAAATAATCAGCGGCACCGTCAGGGGCTATGAAACTGGTTCGGAAAATAGCGCTCTTTGCCGGATTACTCCTGTTGCTGGCCATACTGGTTCCCGGCCTCTATGCCGTACTGAGACAGGAGAAGCTGACCAATACCCTTACCAGGAAGGTCAATGAAACCATAAACACCCGGATCTCATACGGTGATCTGCGCATCACCATTTTCGAATCATTTCCGAATATCACTGTCAAATTCATCGATTTACTCGTTGAACCTTCTCCCTTCTATGACCGTACACAGTTCGGGACTGAAAACAATGATACCCTTCTGTTTGCCTCTTCGCTCTCCCTGACAGTATCTATGCCCTCGCTGCTGACGGGTACCATCGCGGTGAAGTCAATCACGGCAAAAAACGGGGAGGTGAACCTTCTTACAGACAAAAGGGGAGATATCAATTATGAAGTTTTTCGCGAAAAAAAGGGTGAGGGTAAAAATGTACGTCTGAAGAATATCAGCGCCATTGATATCCGCGCCGTATACAATGACCGAAGCTCGGCAATGAGAGTGTCGGGCAGGGTTGACCAGGCAACCCTCGGAGGAGAGATTTTCCGGACAGGCATTTTCCTGAACACCGCGCTGAACGCAGTGATTGATTCAGTCAGCCTTGAAGGCTCAACCTTCCGCGATATACCGCTGGAAGCAGGGATAAAGCTGCGTAAATCAGCAAACTCCCTTTCGGTTGCCAAAGGGTCACTTGCCATAGCAGACCTGAGATTTGAAATCACCGGCAATGTCAACTATTCTTCTTCGACATTAAACCTCACTGTCGAAGGTAAAAAGATCAGCATCGCATCCCTCGCCTCGAGGCTTCCTGACAACTGGAGGGCCTTTACGGGCAGCTTTTCCCCGGTAGGAATCATTGACCTGAAATGTGCAGTTTCAGGCCCTTACGGTGAGGCCGGAAAACCTCACATAGAGATGACCTACGGTCTTTCCGGAGGGAAAATGAGTCACTCAGTAAGCGGGTTCAGGGTCAACAACCTGGAATTCAACGGAGCACTCACAAATGGCGATCAGAATTCACGGGAATCATTCCGCTTCACGATCGACAATCTCAAGGCCGGCTTCGGTTCTGCCTCTGTCAGCGGATCATTCATGCTCAATAATCTCAACAGGCCGCATATAAACCTGCTGCTCAGCGGCGACCTTGACTTTGATGACCTTGGCAGGGTGTTCAGGTCAGGTTACATTGAGGATCAGACCGGATCGGTGTCAGGAAGCATACACCTATCGGGCATAATACCTGACACCATGAGTGCAGCTGAGGCACTTCCCTACCTCAGACCGGAAATGTCGCTTCTGTTCACCGATTTCGGTGCGTCCCTGGCACACAGGCAATTCAATGTATCAGATGTAAATGGTTCCATTGCGGTAAAGAATGACCTCATTGCTGACAGCCTTTCATTCTCCTACAGGGAACAGCACTTTACCGTCAATGCGGTGATGAGGAACTTTATTCCCTGGATATCCGGAAGACCCGAAAAACTGGAAATATCAGGCGATGTCATTGCAGACAGGCTGGTAACTGAAATGTTTGTTTCGGAAAAAACTGACACAGCCATGGCGGGAAGCAAAGCGGCAGATATCTTCCCGGCAGATGTTACGGCAGCAGTTACCCTTAATGCTGACAGTCTGATCTTCAGGAATTTCAGGGCAGCCAGCTTCAGCGGCAGGCTTACATACAAACCATATGTCATCACCCTTGATGAGGCCAGGGCCGACGGGCTTGACGGTACCCTTTCCGGCAACCTGATGCTGAGCAGGCAGAAGGAGGGCGGCTTTATCATCAGAACAGGCCTCGAGGTAAAGGAAGTTGACATTAACAAAGCTTTTACAGCATTCAATAACTTCGGTCAGGATTTCATCGTCAGCGATAACCTCCAGGGAAAACTGACAGGAAATGTGACAATGCTGTCACCGCTTGATGGTAACTACAGGTTCTTCCGCAAGGCGATAGTTGCCGAAGCTCACCTGCAGATCACCGAGGGAAAACTTGTCGGCTTTGGCCCGGCTGAGAGTCTGTCATCATACCTTGATCTTGATGAACTGAAAAATATCAGTTTCTCGAGGCTGGAAAATGACCTCTACATCAACAACGGCACCGTATCGGTCCCGAAGATGCTGATAAACTCCTCGGCAGTAAACTTCACCGTATACGGAACCCATGGATTTGACAATGATTATTCTTACCACGTGAGGCTTCTACTCTCGGAGGTTCTGAGCCGGAAGGCCAGGGAACGTAACAGGGGTGAGGGTTCCTTCGGACAGGTTAATGTAGACGGCAGCGGCAAGGCTACAGTGCCGCTTAAAATAGAATGCATAAACGGCAAGACAAGTGTTGGTTATGATTTCGGACAGGCACAGGACAACATAAAGACTGATATCGCCATCGAGAAACAGAACCTGAAGGGGATTCTGAACGAGGAGTATGGCTGGTACAGGAGTGACACTACCCGAACGGTTCAGGCAGAAAACAGGCCAAAATTCAGCATTACCTGGGAAGAGGGCAAAGAGCAGCCGGCCGGAACCGATACGCTGGGCCAGGAGGTGAAGGAGAGTCCGATCAGGATACTGCTTAAAAAGAAAAAATAGCCCATGGACATCTACCGCAAAAGACTTCTGTGGAAGGTGATGCTACTCATCTTCGCAGTGATCATCGGCCTCGGGTCACTATTCTATACCCATGACCTGGTTGACAGGCTGAAGGAAGAGGAACGCAAGAAGGCAGAACAATGGGCTGAAGCAACCCGCAGGCTCGTCACCTCAGATGATTTCGAGTTTCTGTTCAGCATTATTGAGGACAACACCACGGTACCTGTAATACTCATTGACGAAGAGGAAAGCATCATATCACAGCGAAACCTCCCCTCAACCATGGCCACTGACACACTGGCGATGGTACGTGAGCTGAAACGGATGGCCAAGCGGAATGACCCAATCTCCATCGAATTGCCCAACGGAATCGTCAACCAGCTCTATTACCGTGAGAGCACGCTGCTGCGTCAGCTCAGGGTCTATCCATACGTGCAGCTGGCCGTGATATTGCTGTTCATTGGTGTGGCCTATGTGGCTTTCAGCTCATCACGGATGGCCGAACAGAACCAGGTCTGGGTGGGACTGTCAAGGGAGACAGCTCACCAGCTTGGCACTCCAACCTCCTCTCTGTCAGCATGGAGTGAAATAATCAGCAGCAGGTATCCCGGTACCGATATTGCAGAAGAACTTCCTGCAGATGTGGAGAGGCTGAGCAGGGTGGCAGAGAGATTCTCACTGATAGGTTCAAAGCCGAAACTTCACCAGGGTGACCTCGCGGAGCTGGCTGAGACAACAATCGCCTACCTCAGAAAACGGATAGCCTCAACCATTGACCTTAAAGTGCAGAATGAGACTTCAGGAGAAGTCATTGTCCCGTTCAACCCGGTCCTCCTCGGATGGGTTATAGAAAATCTTGTCAAGAACTCTGCTGACGCCATGAAGGGAAGCGGCAGCATCACCCTCAGGCTCACCGAGACCGGAACGGAGGCATTCATTGACGTTGAAGACACAGGCAAGGGCGTTCCGAGAAAGGATTTCAAGACAATCTTCAAACCCGGATATACCACCAGGGAGAGAGGATGGGGCCTGGGCCTGTCACTCTCCAAAAGAATTGTGGAAGAGTATCATAAGGGAAAGATATTTGTACTGCGCTCAGAACCGGGACATGGATGCTGCATGCGCATCATACTCAGGAAACAGGGGTAATAACCTGAAGAAACAGGGTTACAGCCTTAATCAATGATTAAAAGAAACGAAATAGAAATAATGGCCCCGGCCGGCTCATGGGAGTCGCTGCGGGCAGCGATACAGGGGGGAGCCGATTCAGTTTATTTCGGGGTGGAAAAACTGAATATGAGAGCCCGTTCATCCCATAACTTCACCACCGCTGACCTGCCTGAGATTGCAGCCCTCTGCCGGGAGAAAGGGCTGAAGAGCTACCTCACGCTTAATATTGTGGTTTATGATGAGGAGACCGCTGAGATGAATGAGGTGCTCGGGGCAGCTTCAAGGGCAGGAATTTCAGCGGTTATCGCCACTGACCAGTCTGCCATTCTTGCAGCCCGGGATGCGGGGCTGGAGGTACACCTTTCAACACAACTCAATATTTCCAATACCGGAGCCCTCAGATTCTACTCACAATGGGCTGACGTGGCTGTCCTTTCACGCGAGCTTAACCTGCAGCAGGTTAAAATGATACATGACTCCATCATAAGTAATGATATACGCGGACCCGGAGGTGAACTGATGAAGCTTGAGATGTTTGTCCACGGGGCACTGTGTATGGCAATATCAGGAAAATGCTACCTCAGCCTGCATGAATACAATACCTCTGCAAACAGGGGCAACTGTTACCAGACCTGCAGGAGGGGATATACCGCTACTGACAGGGAAACAGGCTACGAGCTTGATATTGACAACCAGTATATAATGTCACCCAAAGATCTCTGCACCATTGGCTTCCTTGACCAGGTAATCAGTGCCGGAGCCCGTGTACTCAAGATTGAGGGGCGTGCCAGGCCGCCTGAGTATGTCAAAACGGTCACCCGGTGCTACAGTGAGGCTGCTGAAGCAGTGGCTGACGGATCATTCGGTGAGACTAAGGTTCAGGAATGGATGAGGCAGCTTGAGACAGTCTTTAACAGGGGATTCTGGGATGGCTATTACCTCGGTCAGCGGCTCGGGGAGTGGAGCACGACCTACGGCTCAGCCGCCACAAAGAGAAAAATATACCTGGGAAAAGTGACCAATTACTTCGCCAGGCAAGGGGTTGCCGAGATCAGACTTGAGACGGGAAACCTCTCCGAGGGCGATGAACTGATAATCACCGGCCCGACAACCGGTATGATTGAACTGACAGTCAGCGGACTCAGGGACGGATCAGAGAAAGAGGCTGCCACAGTATCTAAGGGGGAATTATGCTCCCTGAAAATCAACAGCCCGGCAAGACGCTCTGACAAGGTATTCCGGTGGGTTGATGCTGCGTCACTTAAAAAATGAAAATTCTTCAGGTTTTACAGGCCGTTAACACTGTCTCAGCCGGCTTGCAGCCTCCATCACCAGGGCTGCATTTACAGTCTCATCATCTGTTTCAGTATTGATATATATGACCTGCCCTTCCGGCCTCTTTGTCAGACCGTAATGATATGATTTGTCATAATACTCCAGGGTGATTCTAATTGCGGTGGGATAGTCATCACGGTCCAGGGCTTCGATTGCTTCGCGGGTTCTGTCTCCGCCGAGTCTTTTTGATATTTTCAGAACTGACGCCCGGATATCTTCCCCGGGGAATGAGGTATACTCCCTCAGAAGCCTGGGCATGCGTGTTTCGATGCTCATCATCAGGGCTATTACAGGGGCAGCCTGCATCCTGGCATAAAAACAGTCAGGCATGAAGACTGTGCCGATATTCCGGCTCTCATCCTCGAGCCATACAGGTTCTTCTTCCCTCATGCCTGAGAGGTCATCAAAAAGCAGATTGGCAAAGTGTTCCGTTGATGGTTGCGGTGCCTGGCCCAGTGCACCAAAGGCTGACCCCCGGTGTGATGCCAGTCCTTCGAGGTCGGTGACCTGTGCACCCAGTGACAGCATATGCTTCAGTATACCTGTCTTTCCGCTGCCTGTAAGCCCCCCGAGGATCAAATACTTCCTTTCCCTTCCAAGTTCGCCCAGGATATGATTCCTGTAGGCCTTGTACCCGCCGCGGAGAACCATTGGTTCAATTCCGCCGGTTGAGAAGAGCCATGCCATAGCCTCTGAGCGCATGCCGCCACGCCAGCAGTATAGCAGCAGCCTGCGGCCGGCAGCGGTCTCAAGCCCGCGCTGCAGTTTTGATGACATATCAGGCGCTGCAAGTTCTATGCCCCTGAGCACAGCCTTAATGTTTCCTTCCTTTTTGTAAATGGTTCCCACCTCTGCCCTCTGTAAATCATCAAACAGCGGGATATTTACCGCCCCCGGAATATGACCTGCGGCGTATTCGGCGGGCGACCGGACATCGGTCAGCGGTAAGGTCTTCCTGAGTTCCAGGAACTGCCCGGCAGGCAGTTTGTCAATACTGATTGCCATCGGCTATTCGGGCTTGTGATACCTGTCAATCACCCTCCTCAGATCCTCAACGGTAACAGGTTTGGCAAGAAGCTCCTTCATCCCGCATTTTTCCACTTTTACCCGTGTTTCAGGCATGTTGTCGGCAGAGAGGGCAACAATCCGGGTGTTGCGGTCAAACCCGAGTATCGTGCGGGCTGCTTCAAAACCGTCTTTCTCCGGCATAATAAGATCCATGAGTATCAGGTCATATGACTTTTCCCTGGCCAAATCAATTGCTTCATCAGCACCTGAAGCGTATTCAGCCTGTACCCCGAGCACCTTGAGAAGTGAGCCTACCACCTTTCGGTTAAGGTAGTTGTCATCAACCACAAGAACGACAGGCAGTCCGGATTTGTCTGAGTTCAGCCGTGCAGGCCTTCCGCCAAGTGCCGGGAAGTGTTCCTTGAGCACATTCATGAGGTCCTCAGCAGCAAATGGCTTGACAAGGAGATGGTCAATGCCAAGGTCAACGCACCTTGCATAGTGCCCTTTGGGATCACGTGATGTAAACATCATCACTATATGCTCGGCCGTAAGGCCCTCATCCATAAGTGCTTTTGCGGGAACAAAACCATCAGTGTCAGGTTCATCGAAGATGACAAGCAGTAT
>SBFZ01000268.1 GCA_006227095.1 Bacteroidota bacterium
TGTAAACATTGCAATCATCGTCTTGAGGTTTGCTTCACTGACCGTTTCAGCCGCCTGCTTTTTTACAGCCTGGGCCGTGGCACCCTCCAGGGTGATGGTTGCAGTGTCCCTCAGTATCATTTGAGGCAGGATGGCTGCATTGACAATCTCAAGCGGCCTGCCAGAGTATTCTATCTTTGCATACAATGCGCTTTTGCTCAACCTGTTCATTATGCAGGAAAGAACATCGGCCGATTCTGAAGATGTAATGTCACCGGCATTTGCAGAACTGACAGTTACTACCTTGCCCATGGTATTGGTATTGGTAAAAATCGTATCAAGGTGAACTTCAGCCACCATGAAATCCTGATTGGAATCAACCATTTTCATTGACATTGTGTATGAGACCTTTGTCTCCGTGGTTTGCTGAACCCCGTTGATTGTCTGGGTGATGGTCTGCTCCGAGGAAGACCGGAAGCGGTAAACCCTGTTTTTTTCAGGGTTCATCCTGAGGTTAACAGTGCTCTGCGCATTGGAGGCGACAGAGAGCATAATGATGATAACTGGGAATAAGATCTTTTTAATTGCCATTGGTTTACAGGTTTTGGAATATCGGGTTCAAAATTAGGTCGGGAGGTTTTCTTTATCCATATGTCGTCGGCAGACGGCAGTATTAAGCAGGTGAACGGCGGAATTTGCAAAATCATTACCTTTATGACAATCAGACATGAATTGCCGTAAATGTTACGTTTATCAGTATTAAAATTCATTGCAGTGTTCATCATACTGTTGCCGGGTATTGCACTTGAGGGGCAGAACAGGTTTGAGATCAGCACCGGGGCCGGAATGTTTGACGGTCTCTTCCTGAAGGCAAAATACGGTAACCGGGTAGAGATAGGGCTGAGCCAGGATCTGATTACACAGATGCGCACCACCGGTCTTGAGATCTATTACCGTATACCCCGCAAATATGAGCCTGCAAGGCCTGGCCATTTTTATTTCATGTGTGGATTCAGCACAACCCTTTTTGGCAAGGGTTATGAAACATTTGAAAAGAGTTTCATCTATCCCAGGATGGGCAGGTCAATTATCCTTTCACGACGCACCGGCAGGGTCGGACTCAACATTGACCTTGGCGTTGCCCTGCTCAGAAGCACAAATCCTCCGGAAGGTTACATCACCGAATTTATTCCCTTTTCAGGGAGTGCAGGTATTTTTTACAGGTTCTGAAAACCGGCCGGATGGGAAATACATTTTTTTGCAATATTTGACTTTCAGGATAAATCAGAATATCAATGTCACTGCTCTTCACTCCGCTTTCCATCAGGAACCTCACATTCAGAAACCGCATAGTAATGTCACCCATGTGCCAGTACACGGCCGGTGACGGATACGCCGCCGACTGGCATGTTGTACATTACGGCACCAGGGCTGCAGGAGGAACGGGGCTGATTATTGTTGAAGCCACTGCAGTGTGGCCGGAAGGAAGAATTACACCTGGTGATCTGGGACTCTGGAGTGATGACCATATTTCGGGTCTCCGCAGGGTGGCAGACTTTATAATGAGCCAGGGATCAATCCCCGGGATACAGCTTGCCCATGCCGGCAGGAAAGCATCATGTGCACTTCCCTGGGAAGGAGGAAAACAACTGGACCTGAAACATGGCGGATGGGAGACTGTGGCCCCGTCAGCCATCCCTTTCAGCCCCGGTGAAAGAGCCCCGGGAGAAGCTGACCGGATATGCATTGAGAGGATCATTGAAGGATTCCGGGAGGCAGCCGTACGGGCCCTGAAGGCCGGATTCAGGGTTGCCGAGATACACAGTGCCCACGGATACCTTCTGCAGGAGTTTCTTTCACCCATTAGCAACAAACGCACTGACAGGTACGGCGGATCATTTGATAATCGCATCAGGTTGCTCATTGAGGTGACAGAGGCAGTGAGATCCGTATGGCCTGAAGAATACCCCATTTTCGTAAGAATATCATCAACTGAGTGGAGCGAAGAGGGCTGGACTCCGGAAGAGAGTGTCAGGCTGGCACCGCTTCTCCAGAAAGCCGGTGCAGACCTGATAGATTGCTCCTCCGGAGGGAATATCCACAATGCGAAGATCCCGTTCGGGCCAAACTACCAGGTGCCATTCGCAGAGATGGTAAAGAAATCGGGGATACCTTCAGGAGCCGTGGGAATGATTACCACCGCCGGTCAGGCAGAAGAGATACTCGCAGACGGAAAAGCGGATCTGATACTAATGGGAAGAGAGTTGCTTCGCAATCCATACTTTCCCCTGCAGGCGGCAGCAGGACTTGGGGCCGGGATAAGCTGGCCGCTTCAATACCTGAGGGCAAAAGTATGACAGTCTGTCTGCCGTAATCAGACGAAGAGTCCGGGGAAGGGAAAAATTTTCAAAGGCTATAGTCTCAGCCCGAGGACAAGCACATCATCAGTTTGTTCCTGCTTGCCCTTCCATGCCATGAATCCTGACAGAAGGCTCTTTTTCTGAATTTCAACAGGCAGGTCACTTACTGACTGTATTAAATTCCTGAGTCTGCTTATCATGAATTTCTTGTTTTGCTCTCCGCCAAACTGATCAGCAAATCCGTCAGTAAACAGGTATATCATGTCACCGCTTTCAACCTGAAATTCCCTGAGAGTAAATTGAAGGCTGACATCACTGTATCC
>SBFZ01000297.1 GCA_006227095.1 Bacteroidota bacterium
ACTTCAATTGTGACTTCATCCCATATACCGGTATTCCTGTCCCTCACAGGCTGTATCCAGTCCCATCCTGCCGTAAACTGCATCGTCACATCACGGCCAATGGTTCCGTCGCCCCCCTGTCCGCCATTGGGTTTACCCGGATTCAGCGGTGGTTCGACCCTCACCGCCAGGCGGTTGTGACCTTCACGGTTCAGGATTGATGTAACGTTGTATTTCTGCCTCAGGAACATCCCCTCATGCAACGGATTGCTTATCAGTACGCCATTAAGCCAGATCTCGGCCCTGTAGTTTATACCCCTGAAATTAAGCCAGACCTGGCGGGTGGAGTCAAGGCTCTCGGAAGAAAACCTGGTAAAAAACCAGAGGGTATAATAGTCACGCCCTGTCTCACTGATATCAGGAATCTCCTCATTGTTCATCCCCAGCCATGGATCAGGCACCATGCCGTTGTCAAGAAGTGTGGTCAGTACTGTCCCGGGAACAGTGGCATTCATCCAGCCGGACAGGTCGGGCTCTTCTGCCGTAAGTGCCCGGCCATCAAGAGGCACCTCCGATGCCCTTCTGGCCTTCCACCCTGCCGCAAGGGGTGTCTCCTGTGCTGTTGCAAGAAGAGTGATACATGAAATTAATGTGATAAATATTGCCCTTTTCATCCTGTCTGCCGGTTTAAACAAGTACGGAAAGATATTAAAATATTCCTTTCATGCCGCCGCAGACACCGTATTAATGCCGCAAGGCCACCTCAGGCAATTGAAAGCAGGGAACCCGCCGCCGGGATACCGGCCAGGCCGGGCAACGGATTGCAGGCCGGGGGTCTGGCGCCCCGAACTTTTTTTAAACCGCCCTTTGATATTAACGGGGGAATTCCAAAATTGCAGGTTTATTTGATCCACAGATGCAGTCCCCCGTTTTGAGAGAGCGTGAAAGGCTTTTTGCGCTGATACTGACCCAGCACCGGAAATGGGGCTCGGTACTTATGCCCTATATGCTCGATAAGATGCCGGGGCGTGAATATTACTCACCGGGCGAGGCATTGTCACCCTTTCCAAACAGCATTACCCTGGCAGGACTTGACAATGAAGAGAGGGAGGCAATAAGGCTTGTAAATGAGTATTCGGACCGTAACCTATTCAAGCTTTTCTCAAGACACCGCAATGTAAAGGAGTTCCTGGAAAATGTATCCGAAACAGAATTCGGCAGACTCATAAAGCCATTTATTGAATCAAGGATCTGTCAGTGTCTTCAGATAGCACTCAATGAAGGAATACCCGTTTTCCTCCAGAAGACCGGGGTCAATTCAGTGCATAATGAGGACATGCTGATTATCAGTCCGGCAGAGGCTGCCCCGGTGTTCAGGTTTGACCGTACCCCTGCGGAGACCAGCTACAGCCTGATCATTGAGTCTGCCGGCATTCCCGTCAGGCTGAGAGGTGTATCTGTCGAAATACTTACAAACAAGCCATGCACTATCAGAACGGGGCACTCAGTCCACTTTATCGCTGACATTGAAGGGTCAAAGCTCAAACCGTTTCTGACACGTGACAGGATTATTATTCCCGAGGCTGCAGTGGAAAAATACTTCTCCACTTTCGTGCTGCAGGTTATAAATAATCATAAGGTAACCGGCACCGGATTCTCTCTTGAGAGTTCCAGGGCCGAAAAGGAGGCTTTCCTGACAGTTGAGCGAACAGTAAGTGGTGTTCCTGCCGCCATTCTGAAATTTCGCTATGACAAACGGGATATCTTTTACAATGATGATATACTGCACTTTACAACTTTCATCAAGAAGGGGGATAACTTCATTTTCCAGAGGAAGGAGCGTGACACCCGGTGGGAAAAGCTATGTGTCGTTGCACTTGACGAGGCTGGCCTTGTAAGCGATGACGGCATCCATTTTACCACGCCGGGCTCGAGAGAAGATGCGGATAATGCACTCTATGACCTCATAGAGGCTGTTGGCTACAACAGGAAAAAATTCGAGGATGCAGGACTGATCATCCGGACTGGAAGCCTTGACCGTCCGTATACCCTTGACCGGGTGGAGATAAAACTAAGTCATCAGGTTGTCAATGACTGGTTTGACCTCAAGGCTGTGGTGATCATCGGACAGTTTACCATTCCGTTCACAAGGTTCAGAAGAAATATCCTGGAGGGAATCCGCGAGTATACTCTTCCGGATGGAACGGTGGCCCTGCTTCCCGAGGAATGGTTTGCCAGGTACCGGGGCCTGTTTGAGATGGGCCGTGAAAAGGATGATAATCTCCTTTTGCATAAGCAACATTTCAGCATATTCAGTGAGGCAGTATCAGATGAACACTGTGATACCTGTGAAAGACTGGGTAAGCTCGTCATGCCGGAGAAGCTGGCCATTCTTCCGGCCCCGGTGGGGCTGAAGGCAGAACTGCGGCCGTACCAGCAGGAAGGAGTCAGCTGGCTCCATTTTCTTCAGTCAAACGATCTGGGCGGATGCCTTGCCGATGATATGGGACTGGGTAAAACCCTCCAGACACTTGCCCTGCTGATGTGGAACAGGGAACAGTCGCGGCCGCAGGAAGAGCCTTCAAACGGCTCTTTTAATTACATGGAATCACAGAACAACAGACAGATGACCCTGTTTGGTGAGGAGCCACCTCCGGCAACCAGTCTGATAATTGTACCAGCCTCTCTCTGCCATAACTGGCATAACGAAATCAGACGGTTCTGCCCATCCCTCCGTACACTTATCCACTACGGCGCCGCAAGGGACAGGTCTCCATTCCGGTTTTCCAGGTATGACATTATCATTTCAAGCTATCATACTGTAAGGCAGGATATTGAACTGTTCACCAGTATTGAGTTCTTCTATGTGGTCCTTGATGAAAGTCAGCATATAAAGAATCCCTCATCGCACCTTTACAGGTCTGTGATGAGACTCCGGGCAAGTCATCGGCTTGTCCTTACCGGCACACCGGTGGAAAACTCCCTCACTGACCTGTGGACACAGCTTAACTTTGTAAATCCGGGGCTGCTGGGTTCCCTCGCCTTCTTCAGGAGGGAGTTTGCAAAACCGATTGAAAAGAACTTTGAGGAAGAGAAGGAAAACAGGCTGAGAAAGATAATTCAGCCGTTCATCATGCGACGCACCAAGGAGATGGTGGTGAGCGAACTGCCTCCCGTAACCGAGCAGGTTATACAGTGCGATATGTCGGATGACCAGGCTGCCATATACGAAAGGGAGAAATCTGCAGTACGGAACACCATACTGGAGAACATCGAATCAATCGGGATAGAAAAATCAGCCATAATAGTGCTCCAGGGTCTCATGAGGCTCAGGCAGCTCGCCAACCATCCCGTAATGACTGATGAAGGCTACGCCGGAGGCTCCGGGAAGTTTGATGCGGTGACCCATAATATAGAAAGTGTGGTCTCTGAAGGTCACAGGATACTGATTTTTTCGTCTTTTGTCAGGCACCTGGAACTCTTTCCCGGATGGCTCGAAAAAAACGGCATAGGTTATAGCATGCTTACAGGCTCAACACGGGACCGTGAGAAAGTCATAGGCAACTTCAGGAACAATGATGACATAAAGGTATTCCTCATATCCCTCAAAGCAGGGGGTGTTGGACTCAACCTTACCGAGGCCGACTATGTATTTATCCTCGACCCGTGGTGGAATCCGGCCTCGGAGATACAGGCCCTGAGCCGGGCACACCGCATCGGGCAGGAAAAGAGGGTCTTCGTCTACAGGTATATCTCAGGCAACACCATCGAGGAAAAGATACAGAGGCTGCAGGAGAGAAAATCCCGCCTCGCTGACACATTCATCGATACAAACAACCCGCTCGGTGACCTCGACGTGGAGGAAATGCTTGAGATACTGAACTGATTTTTTTATAGATTTACTTTCTTTTAAATACTCAAAAACGCTGCAATGAATACCTATCAGAATCATCCTCTTGCCGGAGCCGTCGATCTCGACAGTGCATTCAACAAATTCTGGGACTTCTACAGGAAATACTTCGTGGGACTGTACATAATCTCAGTAGCCGGTTCCCTTATTACATCACTGTTCATCTCCGGACTTGACCTTGCTTCACTGCAGACAACCACTGATCCTGCAGAGATGCTCGAGATGATGAAGGGATTTGCGGGCCCGTATGCACTGGCAATGCTGGCTACGCTGCTCCTGAGCGTGCTCCTGCATGTGTGGGTCCTCGAAAAACCTTCCGGTGAGCCCGGGTTCATGACGGTGTTTCTGAAAAAGACAGCTGTTGCCCTTATACCTTACCTTGTGACCATGATCCTGTTCGGAATCCTGGCTGTCGCAATGGTATCACTGGGACTGGTACTGCTCGTTCTGCCAGGACTCTTTGCCATCTTTTACATATTGACTGTAGGGATCTTTGCCATGCCTGTCACACTGGTTGAGACAAGCAACCCGTTTCAGATAATTTCACGCTCTTTCAGCCTCGCCCACAGGAACCTGTGGCCAAATATGGGATGGGTCACAGTCTTCATCCTGATTCTTATTGTCACTTCACTGGTACTCAGTGCGCTTGTCATGCTTCCTTTCACCGGTACATTCATAAGATCAATGGCTGACCCTGAGAATGCAATGGAAATGCTTGAACTGACCCGTAATCCGCTTTATATATCCCTGGGAGCCCTTACCAGCGGGCTGATAACACCGGTTATGCCAATACTGGCCTTCCTGCTTTATTTCAGGAACCGGGGTGAGGAAGTGGCAATTGAAGTCACCACCGAGAGCGAAGCAACGGTAAAGGTCGAGGATCTTTATCCACCGGTAAACGGAAGGGAATAATCAGTAACCTACACTATCCCGCCGGAGGGATAATTTCCAAAGTATTGATTCCTGAAACCGGAACAGTTTTGTCAGATTCTCCTGTTCCCGGCCTTAATTGCCGGAAGAGCCGGGCTCTCCCGTTCCTGCAGTTGTCCTATCTGCCAAACCTCCTGAGCATCTTTCCCGAAATCTTCTCGTCAGGGTATTGCTTTGAGAAGGTCAGCCAGTAGTCCCTGACATTCTGCTTCACCTCCTTCCGGAGGATGAGCAGACCAATGAGGTTGGGTACCGCCATCAGGACTATTGCAATGTATGAAAGTGACCAGATTATTGTTGTATCAGTGAATGAAGCAACGAAGAATGCTGCCACGAAGATGATCCTGTAATATATCACATACTTCTGCCCCATCAGGAAGGTTACGGCCCTGTCACCGTAATAGGACCATGAGATTGCGGTGGAGAATGCGAAGAGCAGCAGCCCGAATGCAACTATGTATTTTCCCCATCCCTTCATGACGCTCCGGCTGAAGGCAAAAGTTGTGAGAGGGGCACTGTGTATGAGCGACTCACCGGTTACATCAAAGACTGAGGGATTGACCAGCTTGCCGTTCCTGACCTCGATCACGCCGGAAAAGGGCTTGTTGCCTGAAGCGTAGGTTACATTCTCTGCAAGAGACCTTGCGTGAATGAGTGAAACCCCTTCAGTCTTCAAAACACCATTCTCCACCTCAAGCCGGCCGTCAAAAAGCGGGAGGAGGGCGTTGCCCCGGACATGGTCACCAAGCCTGACCACATCTTCACTCCGGCTGTCGTCATAGGTGCCGGCAACATACTGCATGTCAGTAGTCTGGAAGTGGTTTTCGGTCTTTGTGTTCCACGCTCCCGATGAGAGAACCACCAACCCTGTCAGGGTGCATATCACTATAGTATCAATAAATGGTTCCAGCAATGCCACCATTCCTTCCGAGACAGGCTCCGGGGCACGGGCCGCAGAGTGCGCTATGGGCGCTGAACCCTGGCCGGATTCATTGGAGAATAGACCTCTGTTTACACCCCTGTTCATCGCAAACGCAAAGGATGCTCCGAGAAATCCGCCTGCCGCAGCCGAACCGGTGAAGGCATCCCCGAAAATGGACCCCAGCGAGGGAAGGATATTTTCATAATTCGAAAAGATAACTATAAGTGAGCCTGCCAGGTAAAGTATTGCCATGAAGGGCACCATCACAGAGGTAACCTTCGCAATTCGCTTTATTCCGCCGATGATGATCATAGCCAGCAATACAGACAATATTGCTCCGGTTATAATATGCTTTATGCCAAATGTAGAGAAGACAGCGTTTGAGATGCTGTTTATCTGCGGGAGACTTCCCGTGCCAAATGATGAAAGAATCGTTGCCCCGGCAAAAAATCCTCCGAGGATCAATCCGGTCCTGATCACCTTCCCTCTGCGGGTGGTGATATTGAGCCTCTTCTTCATATAGTACATCGGCCCTCCTGAGACGCTGCCGTCAGGCAGAATATCCCTGTACTTGTGAGAAATGGATACTTCGACCATCTTGGTGCACATCCCTATTGCAGCAGTGAGCAACATCCAGAATAGGGCGGCAGGACCGCCAAGATGAATGGCCAATGCCACACCCGCTATGTTTCCCGTTCCCACCGTCCCTGAAAGCGCAGTCGAAAGAGCCTGAAAATGAGAGGTATCACCCACATCATGCGAGTGATCATACTTGCCTTTGGTGATCCTGATGGCATGCCTGAAATAACGTATCTGGGGAAAACCGAGGTAAACGGTAAAGAATAGTCCGGTGCCTATCAGAAGCACCATGAACCATACATGCCCGCCCAGATAACCGTCGAGCATTACCAGGAAATCATTGATCTTTTGCATCGCAGACCAGAAGTTGGGGTTATATCTTAAGGAGTCCTATCCCGTTCAGGAAGACAATGGTAATGGCAATGGGTGCGACAAATCTTATAATAAACCTGTAAAGTGAATAATACCGGGCCTTCAGGGTGCCTCCGTTGGAAAGCTCATCCTGTACATCCTTACCCGGAAAGAACCAGCCGAGGAAAATCACAATCAGCAATCCGCCAAGCGGTAAAAGTATGTTTGCCGTGGTGGTATTGAAAAGATCAAAGGTATTCAGTCCGAAGAGTTTAATCCTGCCGGTAACCCCCAGTGAAAGAGAGGCAGTGATACCAAGTATGAACATTGATATTGTGGCCAGTATGATGGCTTTGCGCCGGGTGAGTCCAAGCTGCTCGGAGAAGTATGCAACAATTACCTCCAGGACTGATATGGTTGATGTCAGTGCTGCCAGCGCAAGAAGAAGAAAGAATATGAAGGAAAACACCATTCCTCCCGGCATCTGCTGAAAAATACCGGGAAGGACGATGAAGGTCAGAGCCTCACCTGAAGAGGGTGAAATTCCGAAGGCAAAAACAGCAGGAAATATGGCGATGCCGGCAAGAACTGCCACCGTGGTGTCAATCAGTGAGACCTGTACCGAGGTTCCGGCAAGATTGTTGTCCTTCTGGATATATGATCCGTAGGTTATTATGGTTCCCATCCCTATGCTCAGGGAGAAAAAGACCTGGCCCAGTGCCATGAGTACCGTCGTCCCGGTTATCTTCGAAAAGTCAGGCCTGAAAAGGAACTCCAGGCCCTTCCCGGCACCCGGGAGGGTAAGGGATTTGATGCACATGACAAGAAGAAGGACAAAAAGCAATGGCATCATGATCTTGGTTGATTTTTCTATCCCTTTCCTGACACCGCCCAGTACAATTGCAGAAGTGGCAACCATAAAGACAGAGAACCAGAGCGCCGGACGAAGCGACTCACTGCGGAAGGAATCAAACATTGCAGTAAGTTCCGCGGAGCTCTTGCCGCTGAATCCACCGGTGAGGGTCTGGTATATGTACTCAAGGGTCCATCCCGCAACAGC
>SBFZ01000210.1 GCA_006227095.1 Bacteroidota bacterium
GAATGTCGGAAGAATCATTGAAACCCTCAGGGAGCTGAAGATAGAGAGAAATACCCTGGTGATCTTCACATCAGATAACGGCCCGTGGATAAATTACGGAAATCATGCCGGCAGCACAGCAGGATTGCGTGAGGGGAAGGGCACAACATACGAAGGGGGTCAGCGTGTACCATGCATCATGCTCTGGGAAGGGACCATTCCGGCCGGCACCGTCAGCAACAAACTGTTTGCCGGCATTGATATCCTTCCTACAATAGCTGAGGCTGCCGGGGCGCCGCTTCCGGAAAGGAAAATTGACGGTGTCAGCCTGATGCCGGTTATGAGGGGTGATCAGTCTGCAATTCCGAGGAAGGAATTCTACTACTATTACCGAAGGAATAACCTTGAAGCAGTGACCGACGGAAGGTGGAAGCTTGTCTTTCCGCACAGCGGAAGGACATATGAAGGATTCCTTCCAGGAAATGATGGGGCTCCCGGTGCTGTAAATGAAAGCAAATGGTTTGACGGGGGGCTTTATGATCTGCAGAGAGACCCGGGAGAAAGGTATGATGTCAGTTTGTTGTACCCTGAGGTAGTCAGAAGACTTGAGGGTCTTGCAGATGCTGCCAGGGAAGACCTGGGCGATGATCTGACCGGCAAAACCGGAAGTAACAGACGTCAGCCAGGCAGGGTTGAATAGTGTCCCGTCAGCCGGCAGGGTTGAATAGTCCCCCCGGCAGCCAGGCTTCAGGTACCAGACTCAGTGATTATTTTGTTTCAGTTTTGCGGAAAGAAAGCCTGCTGTATATGATTTTTCACATTCAGCCAGCTGCTCCGGTGTGCCTTCAAACACAAGGTAACCGCCATTTTCGCCTCCTTCGGGGCCAAGGTCTATAACCCAGTCGGAACACTTTATCACCTCCACGTTATGTTCAATGAGGATGACAGAGTGACCGTGATCAACCAGTGCATTGAGCGACTTCATCAGCTTGCTGATGTCATGGAAATGAAGGCCTGTTGTTGGTTCGTCAAAGATGAACAGCATTCGTTCGGTACTCTTTTCCTGGCTGAGGTAAAAGGCAAGCTTAACGCGCTGACTTTCTCCTCCTGAGAGGGTTGATGACGATTGTCCGAGGCGGACATATCCCAGTCCTACGTCAGCCAGCGGCTTCAGTTTCGATGCTATCCTCAGGCAGGTTTTGTCCTTGCATTTTCCGAAGAACTCAATGGCTTCCTCAATAGTCATCTCGAGTACCTCGTAGATATTTTTTCCATGGAACCTTACATCGAGGATATCACGTTTGTACCGCATCCCCTTGCATGCGTCACAGGTCAGTTCCACGTCTGCCATGAACTGCATCTCAACCCTTATGACACCTTCTCCCTGGCATTCCTCGCAACGGCCTCCCTCAACGTTGAATGAGAAGTGGGCAGGTTTGAATCCGGCCTGTACAGCAGCCTGCTGTTCTGCAAACAGCTTGCGGATATCATCAAATGCCTTGAGGTAGGTGACGGGATTTGAACGGCTTGATTTGCCGATGGGATCCTGGTCAATCAGTTCCACGGCAGTGATACTGGTTAAGTCACCCTCCAGTGCTGCAAAGCGGCCGGCCCTGACCCCGTTCCCCCCCGTCCTTGACTGAAGGGCATTGAACAGGATATCGTGCACCAGCGTGCTCTTGCCAGAACCGCTGACACCGGTCACCGCTGTAATTGTATGGAGCGGGAACCTGACGTCAATATCCTTGAGGTTGTTTTCCCTCGCACCTTTTACGCCTATATAGCTGTGCCATTTGCGGCGGACTGAAGGGGCTTCGATGCGAAGAGCACCTGACATGTATGCAGCTGTAAGTGAGTTGTTCCGGGAGGGGAAAATGACACTTCCCTGGTATATCACCTCGCCACCATGGATGCCGGCAGCCGGACCCATGTCAATGATCTGGTCAGCGGCCCTGATAATTTCTTCCTCATGTTCCACCACGATGACTGTGTTGCCAAGGTCTCGAAGCTCCTTCAGCACATTGACCAGCAGTGCCGTGTCGCGGGGATGTAGCCCGATACTGGGTTCGTCAAGGATATAGAGTGAACCAACCAGGCTGCTTCCCAGTGATGTTGCAAGATTGATCCGCTGTGATTCACCCCCTGAGAGGGTGTTTGACAGACGGTCGAGGGTGAGGTAGGAGAGACCCACGTTCACAAGAAAGCCCAGGCGCTGCTGAATCTCCTTCAGGAGGCGGCCGGCAATCTCCTTCTCCTCGCCGTTGAGCACCAGGTGGTCAAAGAATTCATGAGCATGATTTACCGGCATCGAGGTTATTTCCGTGATTGATTTGCCACCCACCTTGACATATTCTGCCTCTTTTCGCAGCCTGGCACCCATGCATGACGGGCAGGTGCGTTTGCCCCTGTATCGGCTGAGCATGACCCTGTACTGGATCTTGTACTTCTTCTCCTCAAGATGCTCAAAGAAACGGTTCAGTCCGAAAAAGTACCTGTTGCCGTTCCAGACAAGGGCCTTTTGCTCCGGTGTGAGCTTATACCATGGTTTATGTATCGGGAAGTCAAATTTTTCCGCACTGTATATCAGCCTTTCCTTCCACTGCTTCATTGTCTCACCCCGCCAGCAGGCAATGGCATCATCGTAAACCGAAAGGTTTTCATCAGGTATGACCAGATTT
>SBFZ01000043.1 GCA_006227095.1 Bacteroidota bacterium
CCCGGCATCAATATTATTTTCCTCATCTCAATGAAGATTAATTGATGAATGCAATGGAAATATTTTGCTCAAATGGATAACTTTATTCCCAAAGCCCGACAAATGAAAAAAACAGGATCAATTTGCACCCTGATGGCTCTGCTGGCCGCAGCCATGTTAGCCTCCTCATGCAGGCATGAACCAGTCATTACCTTCCGTTCTCTCCTGAAGGAAATGGCAGCAGATGAGACACTGACCCGTTATCCCTCAACAGCTTACCGGCTGGTACAGTACAGCTCATATGACAGGCGCAGCGTGAATCCTGACAGTGCCGGCTGGTTTGCCAACAATGACTATACACACTTTATCAGGGAAGAGATCAATGAAGGCCGGCGTGAGTTTGTTATGCTCGAAACTGAAGAGCCAGGAGCCATCGTGCGCTGGTGGATGACATTCGGAAATGCCAATGCCCTGAATTCATATATCAGGGTCTATCTTGACGGTAAGCCTGAACCTGTCATAGAGGGGATGGCCCCGAAACTGGTAGGGGAAGGAGTCCTGGCACCCGATCCGCTGAGCACATCCGTTTCACCTCTGACTGAACCGCAAAGGAGGGGATATAACCTTTACCTTCCCATACCATTCTCCGCAGGATGCAAGATAACCCTCGAAAACGACTCCGTATTGATTACCCCGCAGAGGCGCACCCCATCGATATACTACAACATCGATGCAAGACTCTATGCGAAGGGAACAAAGGTTGAATCAGTTACAGGCCGGACATTCAGTGAAGATACCCTGGCAATCTCGCAGTGTGCCTCAGACCTTCTTACAGTCAGTGACACTTCAACCGATGAGAAGATGAAGCGGTCAGCCGAGGCAGTTTGCCCTCCGGGAGCTGAAACTTCAATTATGGCGAGCGGCCATGGACTTGCAGTGAAAGAGTTTACCCTGACACTCGGCGGAGAAGATATGGCTTCCGCCCTGAAGGGAACAATCATCCGCATGTACTTTGACGGTGCAAATACAGTAGAAGTTCCTGCCGGGAACTTCTTCGGAACAGGTTATTCATACAATATTTACCACACCCGGTTTACGTCGGCAGACCCTGACGGCATAATGAGTTCGTCATGGCTCATGCCATTCCGCGACAGCTGCAGAATCAGCATATTCAACAGCACTGAGGATACAATCGGCGTAAATGCCCGGATTATACTTGCACCCTATAAATGGACTGCCTCCTCAATGCACTTCGGGTCTTCATGGAAAGAGTACCCGGCCCTGGAGACAGCAGGCTCGGAACATACAGGAGGAACAGGTCTGCACACCGACCTGAATATTGCTGATCTGAAAGGACGGGGCCTGTATGCCGGCGACGCAGTACTGGTATTCAACACAGCTGATGCCTGGTGGGGCGAGGGAGATGAGAAAATCTATATTGACGGCGAAACATTTCCCTCCTCTTTCGGAACGGGGACGGAAGATTACTACGGCTACGCCTGGTGCCGGCCCGAGCTGTTTGACCACCCCCTGATAGCCCAGCCTTCCGGATCCGGGAACTTTCACCCCGGAATGAGCGTAAACATGAGGTACCGTATACTCGATGCAATACCGTTTCAAGAATCACTCAGGGTTGACCTGGAGATGTGGCACTGGGTAAAAACAACAATCGACTTCTCGGCAACGGCGTATTATTACCTGGCTCCCGGATTAAGCGACTGATTGTCAGTATTATTAACAGAGAATCAGTCGGATTTGCCAATACTCCGGAAGAGGCAAGGGAATAACATGAATCTGTAAGGCACATTTGCCCTGCAAGATGCCGTGTTGCAATGATTACAATCCTACTCCGCCTCCATCTGAGGCTACAGATGATAATTACCCTTTTCTGCTGTTGTTCCGTGACCGGTAACGTAGCCAGATCCCTGTAACAGTGAAAACCAGCAGCGAGAGCCCTGTGAAGGAGGTGTAGATAAGCTTGAATACCTCTCCGTCTATCCCGAGAAGCTTGTCAACCAGTGACATGTCATGTATATCCTCAACCAGGTCTGACCTCCGGTGCTCAAGGTGCAGGACCCTGCCGGTGGCACCGTCCAGCTGAATGCCATGATAGTGACGGGCAAAGACAAACTTTACCATCCCCTTCTCAGGTCTTATATCAATCCTGTCGAGTTCCTCACTCAGATGTCCGTTACCGGTCTCCCGCAGTGTCATGATGGCAATGGCATGCAGAGAATCAAGCGGAAGCCATTGTGACAGGTCAGAGGTAGTGCCCTGGTAGGAGTCAGGGTGAATATATCCGAAGCTGTTTTTCTTCCATCCGAGAATGATACCCGAGACGGCAACCAGGAACAGGGCAACCGAAAGAAATGAAGCGGTGAGACGATGAATCTTCCTCACGGTTCTGATCATCTCACCGTTTCCTTTTCTCACGCCGGCCTTCGTCATGAAATTTCTTTTCAATTCAGGTGTGCAAAGAAAATATTATCGGTTTAATAATCCAATATCACTCCCCGGTTTGAAATTCAGAACAGGCCACTGCCATCTCTCAGTCACGACGCCTGAGGCGCTTTCGATGATGGTGCCTCCGGTACTCCCGCTGACTTTGCCGTCAGTGCTACCGCTGACTTTGCCTCCGGTGTTCCCTCTGACTTTGCCGTCAGTACTATC
>SBFZ01000359.1 GCA_006227095.1 Bacteroidota bacterium
CCAACCATCAGGGAAACCTGTTCCGGGATGCTGATATCTGTCCTGATATATATGGTTTCACCTCCACCAGCACTGATCTCCCGCATTACATCCTGCCCCGTTGCCGGATCTTTCTCTGCAATGACAACCCTTGCACCCTCTACAGCGAAGGATGTGGCAACGGCCCTGCCGATACCTCTTCCTGCTCCCGTAACTATCACAACTTTTCCCGTGAATTTCATTGTACTGCCTCCCTGATAAAGTCACTCCGAAAATGTTTTCGCTATAAATATAGACTAATTATGGCCTTATGTGGATGTTGTCGTGACACTGACGCACTCCCCACCTGAAAAAGCAGAATAACAGGCTGTCATTTTTTGTAAATTGCAGCAATCTGCAGGCCAGTCTTATATTCGCACCAAACCGCTGGCCGGTATGAGCGGGAAATGATCATTGACGGACACGCACATCTTGGAGGTGAGTACAGGGACCTGCCCACAGTAATTGATACTCTTGACAGGGCCGGCGCTGACAAAGTGGTGCTGTGTCCGGCCGAAAAGGACCGGCCTGTATCCATGCCGATCCCGCCGCTGGCTGGAAAGGTCCCGTATCATGAACTCAGCTACGGCGTAAACAGGCTGCTCAGGACTGCAACCGGGAACAGGAAAACGGCAGAATACATAGATCATGGCAATGAGGAAGTTTCCCGCATTGCAGCGGCATCAGGAGGCCGGGTCATCCAGTTTTACTGGGCTGATATCCGCAGGAAAGATCTGATTGATGACCTGGACTTTAAGCTCAACAGCTGGAGTTTCAGGGGTATAAAGCTTCACCAGAGCTGCCAGCCGTTCAGGATCCGGTCAGACAGATTCAGGGAACTGGCTGAATATGCCTTTTCAAAAGATCTTCCTGTGTTCATCCATCTTCACTCAAAAAGCGAAGTATCAGATTTTATAGCTGAATCCGCGGTACTGAAAACTGTATTCATAACTGGTCACCTAATAGGCCTCGAAATTTTTACCGGGAACAGGCATAAGGTTGGAGAGAATGTCTTTTTCGATATCTCCTGCCCTCAGCTGGTGTCATCAGGAATGATAAAAAACGTATTGAATGCTTTTGGTGCTGAAAGAGTTATTATGGGATCAGATACTCCCTATGGCAGGAATAACCTTAACCTGGTAATTTCCCGTGTAGGGAGACTGGGACTTTCCGAAAGGGAAACAGCAATGATTCTTGGTGAAAATTTAAGGAATATCCTGAAGCTCTGACACATCTATCGGGGCATCTCCCGCTTCTGTTTCCGGCAACGGCTCCTCCTCAGGGCTTTTCATGAACAACCTGTCAATGAAGCCCCTGTAAACCTCTGTTCCCTTCAGGAGTGCCTCCACCGGCAGCCTTTCATTATGCGTATGTATCGTTTCCATGAGTCGCTGGTCGAGCACAGCCGGTATAATTCCGTAAACCGGAACTCCCTGGTTACGGAAATAATTGTTGTCAGTTGTAGCCGGAAAAAGAAACGGTACGATTCCGCATCCGGGATAGACCTCCTCCAGTGATTCTGTAAAAATGTCATAAAAGTGATCAGGCACTGTTGGAGGGGCGTTCCGGGTCTCACTGACAATCCTTACAGATACCTCATCATGGCCCAGGGTGGCTGCGAGATTATCAAGGAACCGCCCTGTTTCCGTCTCGGGCAGCAGCCTGCAGTCAAGACAGGCTTTTACCCTGTGAGGAATCTGGTTAATGGCAGTCTCTTCGGAGGCGAGATGAGTCAGGGTAGAGGTGTTGGTAAAAGCTGAAGCCATAAGAGGATTCTTCCTCAGTCCGGAAGCCACCAGAGGCCTGAAGAATACGGGATGTCTGAGAATGAACCCTTTCAGACCCTTCTCAAGTTCACCGTAAGCCCTGAGCATCCCTTTGTTGTCATTATTGAATGTTATTTCCGGCTCGCGCCTGGTCAGGTCGTAAAGACCGTGAATCATCATCCTTGTGGCGTAGTCGGATGGGGGAACGGCACCATGGCCTGAAGCCTGGTAATTAACCTCAAGTTCGAGCCACAATGCTCTTTTTTCGCTGAGTGAAATAAAAAATACCGGTTTGTCAGGTTCATCTGAAAGGAGTTCAGCAGTTCCTATGCCACCCTCCCCCAGCATCACAACTGCATTCAGTGAGTGCATGAAATAGTCGCATATAATTTCAGCACCCCTCTCGCCATATGTTTCCTCTCCGGAAACGAAGAGCAGGGTGACATTGAATGGCAAATCCTCCATTGATGCCCTGCCGACGAATGATGAAGTTGCCATCAGGTACATTATTGCAGCACCCTTCATGTCGATTGTTCCCCTTCCCCATACCGTATCGCTCACAACGGCCCCCGAAAACGGAGGATAAGTCCAGAGGGAGTCTGTTCCTCCGCTTACAACATCGATATGGCTTAAAAAGACTGCGTTTGGTTTCTGCAGTTCAAGGGGGTAAAGGGAGGCAGCAAAATTATAGCAGTCAATACTGTCAGTAAATATTTCAACATGCAGTCCCTTCTCCCTGCACTTATCTGAAATATACTCTCCGGCTTCCCTCTCTGTCCCGGTTACGGATGAAACCTGGATATATTCACTCAGCAGGCGCGCTGCCTCGGATGCAAGAGTGTCGGAGGCAGAAACCATCTCCTGTGATCGCAGCTGAACAACAGACAGGCTCATCAGTATTATCCAGCCAAGAACTGCCGGTCTTATGAATGGGAAAGAGGCACCGGCCAGTGATACGGCAAACCAATGTTCTGCTTTATCCAAAGATTTTTCAATGCAATCTGCAGCTCTTCCCCCTGAAATACGGAAGTCATATGAAGCCCGGGTCTTCATAGCGATATCAAAGATACTAATTCCAGGGCACACTTCAAACCAGCAGTCGGGCGTGTTGCCTGCATGCCGGCGAATTAACTGCATGACTCCGTTACGCAGGTTGCAAACAAGGGGTAATCTTTTCCCTTCCTGTTTACCGGGATAAATGTTTTTTTTTGAACATGACCAGCCTGAGATGTTCAACTTGGCAGGGAAATTGTAATTTTGCCTGTAAACGAATGAAATTCCATATCAACATGAAGAAGTACATAATTGCTATCTGTTTTCTGACCGCAGCGCTGATGCCTGCATTGGCCCAGGACAAAAAAGCTGAAAGGGAAGCTGCTGCACTCGCTGCTTTCGAGAAAGCCCTTGCCACGATTGAGACAAAAAACTATGTGATAATTGTCGGCACCTACCAGACTGAAGGTGCAATTTTCATTGACAATATTGACAATGCCAACTTCATGCAGTTTGAAAATGATCATATCATCCTGCAGGGTACCATTATCACGGAAAACAGCTATACAAACAAGCTTGAAGTATCTGATTACGAGCAGACCACAGACAAGAAAGGAAACATAAGGATCACCTATCAGGCTATGGGCCGGATGATCAACGCCAAGGTTACGATGACCCTCAAAAAGGCATAAGGCAATGTTGCCGAGGTGATCATAACAACCACGAAAGGAACCGTCAAGCGTTTTACCGGGGAGATTGTCCCCACTGCACAGTCAAAGCACTTCAGGAGGACCGGGGAGATCTGACCCGCAGGCTGAAGAATAAAGAGAGCCGGCATCTGGCTGCGGACTGGCCAGGGCCGCGTCCGGAAGGGTGATACTATCGGGTATCACCTGAACCTCTGGTGCGGGCGTTTATGCCGTAATGACTGCCCAGAATCTTTGCAAAAAGCTTCGCAGGCAGCAGTTTTCTCAGCAGAACGGCAAGCTTCTGATCAGGTGATGCTACTATGTACCTGTATTTAGGATTGTGTGATTCTATGATCCTTGCCAGTTTCCTTGCCAGCCGTGCCGGATTCTGACCTCTGGCCTCATCCTGTTCAATTATTGACAGTGACCGGGTGAATTGCCCTGCATAGGGATCTCCCTCACCTGCCGGAGCCAGGTATTTCCTCCTGTTGGCGCTGTTATTAGTCCGGAAGTCACCAGGATTAATCACAACCACTCTGATATTGAAAGACTGAACCTCCATCCTCAGGGCTTCACTGAATCCTTCCACTGCAAACTTGGCAGCTGAATAGAAAGGCTGGAACGGCAATCCCATCAGTCCGCCTATTGAACTGATATTTATTATCATTCCTCCTCCGGAAGCCCTCATCACCGGCAGCACCTCGCGGGTCATCAGAACCATACCTGTAAAACTGGTTTCCATCTGAAGCCTGAAATACTCCTCAGGCGTTGTCTCTGCAGGCCCGCCCGTGTGCATCCCGGCATTGTTGACCAGTACATCTATCCTCCCCTCCTTTTCAACAACTTCCTTTACCGCCCTGGTTATTGAGTCATGGTCTGTTAGATCCATTTTAAGATGGGTAACACCCGGAATGGCATCGATGGCGCTTCTGACCGTTCCGTAAACAATATGCCCGCCGGCAGCAAGCATTGCTGCACTCTCACGGCCAAAACCTGACGACACTCCTGTTATGAGAATCACTTTCCCCATTCCTGACCTCCTTTCTCAGAGCCGGTCTCAGCCCCCGTTATTGATTATACCAAGTTCCCTGGCAGCCTTGGAGATCTTCTCAATTGAGATATCCACCTGCTCCCTGGTATGGGTTGCCATCAGCGAGTAGCGGATGAGACTGCTGTTCTTCGGGACTGCCGGTGAAACCACCGGATTCACGAAGATGCCGTCGGCCAGCAGCCGCTGGGTAAGTAACAGTGCCTTTTCGTTGTCACGTATAAAAAGAGGTATTATGGGCGACTCAGACTTCCCTGTATCAAATCCCATTTCCCTGAATCCGCCGAGGGCGTACCTCGTAATCTCCCAGAGATGGCTGATCCTCTCCGGCTCGTTCATCATGATGTCCATTGCTGCAATCACTGATGCCGCGGAAGCCGGGGTCATGCTGGCACTGAAGATGAGCGACCGGGAGTTGTGCTTCAGGAAGTTTATGGTATGTTTATCTGATGCGATGAAGCCCCCGAGGGAGGCCAGCGATTTCGAGAAGGTGCCCATTATCAGGTCTACGCTTTCTGTCATCCCGAAGTGCGAGGCCGTACCCCTTCCTTCAACTCCAAGTACGCCGGTAGCATGGGCATCGTCAATCATTATCGAGGCATCGTATTTTTCCGCAAGGGCAACCATTTCAGGCAGTTTTACTATGTCACCTTCCATCGAAAAGATGCCGTCAGCCACTATAAGTTTGAGGCTCCCCGGGTTACACTGCCTGAGCTTTTTCTCCAGGCTGGCCATGTCATTATGTCCGTATTTCAGGATCTTTGAGAATGAGAGCCTGCTCCCTTCAATTATGGAGGCATGGTCAAGTTCATCAAGAAGAACGTAGTCACGCCTGCCTGTCAGGCATGAGACCACCCCCAGGTTGACCTGGAAGCCGGTGCTGTAGCATAAGGCAGCATCCTTCCCCGTCATTTCAGCAATCCGCTCTTCAAGCTGAACATGGATATCAAGGGTGCCGTTCAGGAACCGTGAGCCTGCACAACCGGTACCGTATTTGTCAATGGCATGCTTTGCAGCCTCCTTTATTTTCGGATGATTCGTCAGCCCGAGATAACTGTTTGACCCGAACATCATAACCTTCCTGCCGTTGATGGTAACAACGGTATCCTGGTCTGACTCAATGGTCCTGAAATAGGGATAAATACCCGCCTGCATCGCCTTCTGCGGCAGATCATAGCCTGAGAAGGCCTCCTGGAGTTTTTTCATGGTCAAGTCACATATAGCAACAGCGCGAATTTAATTATTTGTTCCAATCCACGACATCCATGCAGGAAGAAGTGGTTTTCCCATCCTGAAGAATACCATTTTATGCGTATTTATCAGTCATGAATTGTCAGCATATTTGCATCCGTCATTGCAGAAATTTAATAATCAAGCCTCTGCATGAGGCAAAAAACAGGCAAGGTATGACAGAGAACAAAAAAGCAGGTGCTTTAAGCAAATTGAAAATCGGGCAGGACTGGGCCTCGGTGGTTGCAGGTTTTGTCCTGATTCTTTTCGTGGTTATAACAGGTTATGCCATCGGCACTCCTTCATTCGGAGGGAAAGCCGGGTGGGATGCCGGTCATGACTTTTCGGGCATGTTCGGCGCTGCATCGCTTTGGACATCTGCGCTATACACATTCTTCATCTTCGGCATTGTTGCCATAATGGGCATATTCATGAGCGGTGAAACCCTGAAAAAATACATCACCGGGTTTCTTTCAATTTTCCTTCTGGCCATTGTTGCTCAGTTCATTTCGTCATACGCTGGCTTTAAGAACCTGGGCCTCGAGACCGTGCTTTTCTCCCTTGTGATCGGCCTCCTGCTGGGGAATGTTTTCAGGCTTCCCGACTGGTTCAGGTCAGGGGTGCAGACTGAACTGTATGTCAAGATAGGACTCGTACTTCTGGGTGCAACAATCCTCTTCAAGGATATCCTTACAGCCGGTTCATTCGGACTCATCCAGGCCGTTATCGTTGTAACGGTTGTATGGTATTTCGCATTCTGGCTCTCAAAGAAGATGAAGGTTGATGATGAGTTCTCAACCATGCTGGCCAGCGCCGTATCAATCTGCGGTGTATCAGCTGCAATAGCAACAGCCGGAGCCATCAACGGAGATAAGAAGAAACTTTCATTCGTCATCTCGCTGGTGCTGCTCATTGCAATACCAATGATGATCTTCCTGCCGATAATAGCCAAATGGATGGGGCTGTCAGAGATAGTGACAGGCGCATGGCTCGGAGGTACAATTGACACCACCGGCGCCGTTGTTGCTGCCGGTACCATCGCCGGCGAGACAGGACTCAAATATGCCACCATAGTTAAATTCTCCCAGAACGTTCTCCTCGGCCTGGCTGCTTTTGCAATCTCAATCTTCTGGGCTTACAGGAGCAGGGGCTCGAATGAAAAGGGACAGCATGTGCCTGCAAGAATTATCTGGGACCGTTTCCCGAAATTTGTACTGGGCTTCATCCTGGCTTCTGTTGTATTCTCATTCATACTCAGCCCGGAGACGGCAAAAGACTCAGGCAAGGTCATCAAGTCATTCAGCACATTCTGGTTCAACCTGGCCTTTATCAGCATCGGGCTGGAGACCAGGTTTGCTGATTTTAAACACATGGAGAGCAAGAAGCCATTCTACAGCTTCCTGATTGCCCAGACATTCAACATTATTTTTACCCTGGGTGTATCTTACCTGCTGTTCCAGCTTATAAGTCCGAAATAACATCACTGCCATGCGGATCTCAATTACCGCATTGCTGACTGCCGCAATGCTCACAATAACCTCCTGCGGAAACAGGGAGGAGGTTGTTATTTCTACCGGGCAAGGTGATATACACGTTACACTTGACCTTAAGAATGCCCCCGTAACCTCGGCCAATTTCCTCAGGTATGTTGACGCTCATCTGTTTGACAGCAGCTGCTTCTACCGGGTGGTACGGCCTGATAACCAGCCGAAGGACTCTGTCCGCATTGCGGTAATTCAGGGCGGACGCTATGAAAAGGAGGAAACCGGAGGCTTCCCTCCCATTGCACACGAAACAACGGATCAGACCGGAATCCGCCACCTCGACGGTGTGATATCAATGGCGAGATGGACGCCGGGCACCGCCACTTCGGAGTTCTTTATCTGCGTGGGCGACCAGCCCGATCTTGACTTTGGCGGAAAGAGGAATCCTGACGGACAGGGCTTTGCCGCCTTCGGAAGGGT
>SBFZ01000041.1 GCA_006227095.1 Bacteroidota bacterium
TTACCGGGACGCCGTCGGCCATAGCTACAGCTTCAACACCCGGAATGCTCCCGATCTCTGACATCAGGGCATCATGATTTTCTTCCCCGCTCATGTTTACTGAAAAGTTGAGTACCAGTATCCCGTCCTGATTAAAACCAAGATTCCGGGTCTGCATAAAATGTATCTGGCTGCTCATTACTGAAATGCAGAAAACAAATACTATTGTAAGCATGAACTGAAATATTACCAGTGCTTTTCTCAATCCGGCTCCTTCAAGGTTATTGTTAACCGAAGGCCTCAGAACCCTGACCGGTTTGAACGATGAAAGCACAAGTGCCGGATAGGTTCCGGCAATCAGGCCCGTGACAGCCATCAATCCCATTGCAACAATAATATTTCTGGCATTCAGTATGTTTCCTTGTGTTAACCCAATCCCGGTGATCCTTTCAAAGAGAGGAGCAAGAAGAATTGTCATAAAAATGGCGACTACCATGGCTATCATTGTATGGAAAACCGATTCTCCGAACATCCGGAGCATCAGATCGGCTCTTCCGGCGCCGACAACCTTCCTTATTCCAATCTCCTTTGCCCTCCTTGTTGCTGTAGCTGTAGCCAGGTTGATAAAATTTATGCAAGCCAGCAAAAGGATCATAATCCCTGTAATAGCAAATATTATTATCCTTGTAACCGGCCCCCTGCTTTTCTGATGAGTACTGAAATCATCAAACCCCGGGTCATTGTAGAGATGTATCCGCTCTATCGGATTAATAAAGAGCGTCACCTCATGTTTGACTCCCTTTTCCTTTAAATATTTGTTTATCTTATTATTAAACTGCTCCGGATTGACATTTTCCTCAAGTTTGATATAAACGCCGAAATCAATATGGCCCCAGTCATCCATGTTTCCGCCATTCTCAGTCAACAATGAAAATGGTACCAGGTAATCAATCTTCAGGTGCGAGTTGGACGGTATGTTTTCAAGGATCCCTTTTATCGTCAGTAAATGCCTGTTGTTGAGCAAAATGGTTTTGCCGAGCGGATCAGTGTCGCCAAAAAACCGTTTTGCAACATCCTCAGATATAACTGCAGAATAGGGATCATTCAGCACGGTGGATCTGTCGCCTGCCAGAAGCCTGAAAGAAAACATATCAAAGAATGAGGGTGTTGAATAATACAGGTTGGTTTCCCTGAATACCTGGCCATCTGTTTTGATAACCTGATTAAATCCCTTTTGCATGGCAACAGATAAGGTTACCTCAGGGAAGTCTTTGATCAGAGAGCCGGCAGTCGGAGCGGGCGCCACTGGCCAAACCATTGGTTCTCCTCCAAAATTCACAAGCGACTGAACTCGATAAATCCTCTTATAGTCTTTGTGAAAACGGTCATAACTCAGCTCATGTGAAATCCAGAATGACAAAAGAAGTATACCGGTCAGACCAAGTGAGAGACCTGTGATGTTCAGCCAGGTTATACCATTAAACTTCCTGTTCTTCCGTGGTATGATACCGGATATAATTTTGTTCATGGCAGGGCGGGTTAATATTCTCAATCTAAAGACGGAATATCTCTCAGAGTGCTGAATATCTGAGGTGTATTTTATGGTCTTTATACTGACCCGGCCTGATCAGATGGTATTTGAAACAGGAGAAGATACTTATGGCAGGAGGAGGTGTGTCAGTTCCTTCCGGGCGGCACCCTTACACCCGTCATCAGTGCTGCCGTATCACCTCCAAAGGTCTTTACAATTGGTTTGCCGTCGCGGGTCAGCCCTTCAAAGGTGCCGGCATCAACCAGGCCCCACAATGCGAATTTTGCCTGTGCCTCCAGGTTGATCAGGCCAAAATGGTTCTCTGATCCCTGCGGATTTGCGGCATCCTTCCATTGTTCATCAAAAGCCTCAAACCAGAAACAGCTTATTCCGTTTGCATTTGTCCATTCACGCATAAGCTGATAATAGCGTGCCGATTTGTATTCGTCAGTTGCCCTGGAACCCGTATCTCCGTAAAGACCGTCTGAAATTGTTGCCCAGCCGGTTTCGCCAATGTGGACAGGTTTATCAATCCCGAGACTTTTCATGTAGCTTACCACGCTCTCATACTGGGCAATGGCATAATCCCTTGCCCTTATCATTGCCGCTTCTGTTTTCGCAGAGTCGGATAAACCCTCCTGCTCTTCGGGAATTCTCCAGAAATCAGGATTATAATGGGTCTCATGCATCGGATAAGTATGCAATGAAATATAATCCACGGCTTTTATGAGGTCATTCAAGGCCTCAAGATGGTACTCGGTCCCGCCGCCACCCCATGCGGCATAGTTATCCGAACTGGTGATCCAGAGGGTTTCGGGCAATTCACCTTTCTTTTTAAGATCCTGAAGATGATTTACCCATTTGAGTATTATGGCCGGTTCAACATAATAATCCCAGGCCCAGTGCACCATGGCTTCATTACCCACAGCCAATACTTTTACAATATCGGGGTATTGCTTTGTGAGTTCAACTGCCCGGTTTATTTCCACCCCATTCCTTTGGCTTTCTTCATTCCTGATACGGTCAGGGAGGTCAGTCCACGCATTTTTACAGTCTATCCATGCTCCAAGCATCACATACATCTCAAACCCGGGCTCGTCCTTCTTTATCTGCCTTATAGCCTCGAGAAGATTGGC
>SBFZ01000425.1 GCA_006227095.1 Bacteroidota bacterium
ATGAGCCTTCAGATTCTTGACGCCATGCGTTCAAGCACGCTTTACAGGGATGACCAGCAGAGCTATCTGCTCTATCCCTTCAGGCAGCTTCCCCGCTTTGCTGACAAAAACAATATTCCCGTTTTAGCTGCAGCCGGCTCCGGTTTGATCCGGATGATGATTGAGAGAAAAGATACTTCCATAGTGACAGTTGATTCTGAAGGGGATTTCCATTTCAACGGATCACTCAGGAATGAGTCGATGCTTTCACGTGCCATTGATGCCCTGAACCCCGATATTTACGGGAAATTGGCCTTTGAAGAGAAAGGCCTGATTCTCAGTATCTATGAATCAGTATTTGATCATCAGTCCTTTACCGGCAGATCAGGCACATTCTACGGATATGAGGGACTCGGCAGCATCTACTGGCATATGGTTTCAAAACTGCTTCTTGCCATCCGTGAAACATATGCGGCAGCAGAAGAAGGGTCAGCTGAGAAGGAGGTCATTGACAGGATCAGGAAACACTTCCACAGTGTGAAAGAGGGTCTGGGTGTACACAAGTCTCCGGCTCTGCACGGAGCCTTCCCCATAGATGCCTATTCTCATACCCCGGCCGGGGCAGGTGCAAAACAACCCGGACTCACGGGACAGGTCAAGGAAGACTTCATTTCACGGTTTGGAGAACTGGGAGTCATCATCCGTAACGGAATGATTTCCTTTGTTCCCTCAATGCTGCAAAAGGAAGATTTATTGCCTGAAGCAGAATACTATACATATTTTGACACAGGTGGCACCGAAAAAACCATTAAACTCGAACCCGGACAGATTGCCTTTACCCTGTGCCAGGTACCGGTAATCTATTCATCCGGGAGCGAGGAGGCTGTTTCAATTTCGTTTTCAGACGGTGATAGCAGACTCATCAGCGGCTGCACCCTTGATGCAGAAACCAGTCAGATGATACTTAACAGAAGTGGCGAAATCAGGGAGATCCGGTTTACCACTGACCATATTTGAAAAAACAATCAAAAGATAAAAAGACATGTCATTCAGAAGCGATAAACTGATGTCCCTCGCAGGAGAGGATTTCACCGGGAAAACAATCGATGAACTGAGGATCCTCTTCAGGGAATTCCTTGACAACGGGATACACGGGCTCTGTTACAGCGCCTACCAGGAAGGTCAGGCTCCCGGAAGCATCATTACAGAAGAACAGATCAGGGCAAGAATTGAAATAATCAAACCATATACCAGGTGGATAAGGACCTTCTCCTGTACTGACGGCAACGAGCTTATACCCGGCATTGCAAAGCAGAACGGACTGAAGGTAATGGCCGGTGCATGGCTGGGAGAGGACAAGGAGAAAAATGAGGAAGAGATCAGTAACCTTGTAAAGGTAGTCAGGGAAGGGAATGCTGATCTTGTTGCCGTGGGGAATGAAGTACTGTACCGCGAGGAGCTGACAGAAGAGGAACTTCTTGAATACATACACAGGGTTAAGGAGATGCTTCCCGGCGTACCGGTTGGTTATGTGGATGCATATTACGAGTTTGTAAACAGACCTGCAATTACAGAGGCCTGTGACGTTATATTCACCAATTGCTATCCCTTCTGGGAGGGGTGCCACATTGACTATTCTCTGGTGTACATCAAGAACATGTATTTCAGCGCATTACGCGCTGCAAAGGGGAAGCGGGTGGTCATCAGCGAGACCGGCTGGCCAGACCGCGGAACTGCCTTCGAAGCATCGGAACCGTCTGCAGAGAATTTCCTGAAATATTTTATCAATATCCAGAGATGGTCTCTCGAAGAAGATATTGAGGTGATGTATTTCTCAAGCTTTGATGAAAGCTGGAAGATAGGTTCAGAAGGTGATGTGGGAGCCTACTGGGGACTCTGGAACGGAGAAGGAAACCTGAAATACTGAACACCCATATCTTTATTTAATGGACAGAAACACTAATCCCGGCATTGCCTGGAAGAATGCTATTTGCTATTCCGGTTACCGTCACGGTCAGAGCCCTGACCTTGATATTCACCCCACCTATGAACAGGTCAGGGAAGATCTTTCAATACTGCATGGAAGGTGGGGTTACCTGAGACTATACGACTCCAATCAGCATGCCATCACGGTGCTGGAGGTGATCCGGCAGGAGAAGATGAATTTCAGGGTCATGCTCGGGGCATTTATCGGAGCCGAAATGAATAACTTCGGATGCCCGTGGGGTGGCATTTACTCTGACAGCATCCTTGAGGAAAACAAAAAACAGAACCTGGAAAAAATCAAAAAACTGGCTGAGCTCGCCAATGAATACCCTGAAATTGTATTCGCCACCTCGGCAGGCAACGAGGCTACTGTTGACTGGACCGATCATTTCGTGCCGGTGGAGAGTGTAATCAGGTATGTCAGGATGTTAAAAAAGGCAACCCGACAGCCTGTCACCTTCTGTGAGAACTGGCTTCCGTGGCTCAATAAGCTGAAGCCATTGGCTGCGGAGGTTGATTTCATCTCCATCCACACATACCCGGTATGGGAGCATAAGCACATCAATGAAGCCCTCGGTTATACCGTTCAGAACTACAATGATGTTGCCCGTATGTATCCGGGCAAGCCTGTAATGATTACCGAAGCCGGCTGGGCCACCAACTCCAACGGTCGTGGCAT
>SBFZ01000305.1 GCA_006227095.1 Bacteroidota bacterium
TCAATGCTTGAACTGACGGGTGAGAAGAAGCTGAAGAAGGCATGGCGCAGATTTGTTGCTCCCGGTGAAAGAATAGGCCTCAAGGTCAACCCGGTCGCAGGAAAAAGCCTAAGCACCAGCCATGAGGTAGTCAGGGCAGTAATAGCCCAGCTTCAAGAGAGCGGCATTGAAAGGTCACAGCTGACAATCTGGGACCGCCGTGAGTTTGAACTTACCGACGTGGGATTCACTGCTGAGAACTATCCCGGAATCAGGATCGTGGGAACCGAGCAGATGGACAAGGATGGACTGTATTATGGGAAGGATGGCAAGCTCTACGGTGAGCATATGATTGACCGCGACTGGTACTACTGGGCAGATGTTGAAGGTGAATATGATGAATACACAATGCCCTACATGGTCAACGGGGGAAAATATTCCTACTTTACGAAGATCCTGACACAGGAGCTTGACAAGGTCATTAATATCCCGATACTGAAGAATGCCGGAATGACCGTTACACTGGCGCTGAAGAACCTGGCCTTCGGGTCGGTTTCCAATACCGGCAGGCTGCACGCGAAGCTCTGGAATGAGACCTGTGCCCAGGTTTGTGCCTTTGCCCCGGTGCGTGACAAGGTGGTGCTGAACATCGTCGACGGTATAAAGGGATGCTTCAACGGCGGACCAGGTGCCAACCCCCAGTTCTTCTGTGATTATCATACCATTATTACCGGTACCGATCCGGTAGCAGTTGACAGAATAGGATATGACATCGTCCTGGCAAAACGGATTGCAGAGGGTCTGCAGAAGGAGGGTACGCAGCAGGCACTGGAGTTTATGGTACAGGCTGAGAGACTTTCACTTGGCATAGCTGACAGGACAAAGATAGAACTGAAAGAGGTGGTTCTGGGGTAGCCTCAATTATTTATAAGGGAAGAATGCAACTGAGAATCTTTACAGCAGCTGCCCTGGCAGCATTGATTACCGTTACTGCAGTCGGACAGTCGTCACTGGTACCACGTGCCCTTGCAGGACTTAGCGGGGTTGAGTCGGCCCAGGGCCGGACATTTACCGAGGCCTCACTCTACGGTTACATTAACGGCGGGGCCGAGCTTTACCTGGAGTATGGGTTTGACACACTCCTGGTGACCGAGATGGTTATTGAAGGCAGTGATATCAAGGCAGAGGTATACCGTATGAAGGATCCCGGGGCTGCGTTCGGGATTTTTTCGGTCTCGCGCTTCCGCTGCAACGGAGGTGCAAGGCTCACCGAGCACTTCTGCAGGTCGGCATACCAGCTCCAGTTTTGCAAGGGGCCATATTATGTGAGCATCATAAATGATACGGGCAGTGAGGCTGACCAGGAAAGGTGTACCAGGCTGGCTTCGCTGCTCATAGATAACATAAGTGAACCCTCATTTGATCCGTCAGGCTTCTACGATAAGGGCATCGATGAGGAGACCATGAAGGGAGCTGTCCTGGTCAGAGGTCCGCTGGGTATTTACAACGGCATACCCGGGCTTTCAGACAAGCTGGGCAGTGCCAGTGAATACACCGCTCTTTTTATCCGGAACGGGCAGGATACAATTGCATCGTTGCTGTTCAACAGTGATAACTCTGCGGAGAAATTTCTGAAAGAGAGAAAATTCCGAGGTACTTCAGGTGCGCCTGCAGTTGTCATGGATTCAACGGTTTCTGTAATTTCACCCAGGCATATAATTATTACCTTTTAAATGATCTTTTCAATTAATTGCTATTTTTGCCGTCGCAAGTAAAAAAATAGCAACATGCAGTTTTTCAAACCGCTCGAAACAGCAGGAGAGGAGAAGAAACAATCAGCCACTGCCACTGAAAAAGTAAAATGCCTTATTGTAGGTTCGGGACCAGCCGGTTACACGGCAGCGATCTATGCTGCCCGCGCCAACCTGAAGCCGGTACTCTATACCGGGCTGCAGCAGGGAGGACAGCTGACCACAACCACCGAAGTGGAAAACTTTCCGGGATATCCTGACGGTGTTACCGGCCCTGAGATGATGGAGGATCTCCGGAAGCAGGCAGAGCGATTCGGGACAGATATCAGGTTTGGCATAGCCACCTCGTCAGATTTCTCCGGCAAGCCACTGAAGGTCACTTTTGACAACGCCGTGGAGGTTGAAGCCGATACTGTAATCATTGCAACAGGCGCCACTGCAAAATATCTCGGGATACCGGCCGAAACAAAATACGCAGGAATGGGAGTATCAGCATGCGCAACATGTGACGGGTTCTTCTATCGCGGAAAGGATGTAGCCGTTGTGGGCGGGGGCGATACTGCATGTGAGGAGGCAAGCTATCTTGCCGGACTATGCAAAAAGGTTTACATGATCGTCAGGCGCGATGTGCTGAGAGCAAGCAAGGCAATGCAGCACAGGGTGATGAATACGCCAAATATTGAAATACTCTGGAAATGTCAGGTTGAGGATCTCTTCGGAACCAACGGGGTTGAAGGAGCTGTAGTGGTGCGGGAAAAGGGTACGCCTGAGGAGAAAAAATTCAATATCAGCATTGACGGATTCTTCCTTGCCATAGGTCATACCCCCAACTCAGACGTATTCAGGCAGTGGGTGGACACGGATGAGACGGGATATATCAGTATAGTGCCGGGATCAACACGCACGAAAGTGCCGGGTGTATTTGCAGCGGGTGATGTGGCTGACCACGTCTACAGGCAGGCGATTACGGCTGCAGGAACAGGGTGCATGTCTGCAATCGACGCTGAAAGATATCTCGCCGAACAACACTGAAAAGTATTCAAAAAAATATATTGACAGGGAATTATAAACTAAACACAGGGGGATACAAACGCTTATCATGCGGAATTTCAAAAAGACTTTTCATATAAATGCTGAACCATCTGACATCTATGCGGCGCTGACAAACCCGTATACCATTGAGCTCTGGTCGGGCTACCCGGCCATAATGCCATCAAAGGCAGGCGAAGAATTCAATATGTGGGACGGGGATATCTGCGGAAGGATCATTGACCTGGTGCCAGACAAGAAGGTGGTGCAGGAGTGGTATTTCGGAGACAGGGAGCTGGAATCACTGGTAACCATTACCATTAACGGAAACGGCGGAGGAACATCGGTTACCGTTGAGCACACAAATATACCGGTTGAAGATTACCAGAATATTGCAGAGGGGTGGAATGAGTATTATATGGGCGCAATCAGGCGTTTTTACAACCCCAATTTCTGACGTTTAAGGATATCCCGTACATCCTCCAGTCCGCCGATAATCAATCCTGATATACCGGTATAACATTTGGTCCTGGAGCTTTCGGAGACTGCCTCTGCCCATCGGGGAATCCAGTTAAGCATTTCGCCGTTTATGAAATCAAGGAGATCTTTTCCTATCATTGCCCTGATCTCGAAATCATCCTCGGTAAGGTATTTCTCAATCAGGAGGTTTGCAAAAAGAAGCTGTATTCCCAGGTGATCAGGTGTCATACGGCATTCTTCCGCCTTGCTGTATCCGTATCTCTTGTAGAGGGTGGATAGTTTGTCATGGTGAGCTTCGGGGGTCATGCCATGATTGACCCACCCTGAAGCTGCGGGGAACGCTTCTCCGTTTTCCTTTCCTGATAGCAACAAGGTGTAATTGTCCCTTACGGCGACATGACACTGGTGCTTCAGCGGGCATGGAGATTTGAGAAGGCGGCTGGCTGAAGAAAACATGGTATTGGTACTGGTGACTGGCAGATTGCGGAGCAGTCCTGCATCACATAAATGAGGGAGCCCGCTCTCTGCAGGTGTCATTGAAACAGATCCTCCCAGGAAAAGAAAAAGGGGTGTATATGCCTGAAGCAGTTCTTCAGGTGAATTCATGCTTTCAATATTGCCGGTCATCAGATATCCAGGATTCATGACCGAATAACATGGCTTCCCGGCAAATTGTTCACTTGTTTACCTTTTCGAGATTTTCCAGTTCACCTATCCCCATACTGTCAGAAAGGCTTGCGATAGTCTTGAGGTCAAGATCACCCTGTATGGATACAACAGAACTGCCATGACCACCCGTGACCATCACCAGTTCGGCTATCCTGCCCCCTGCCTCCCTGATCATGAAGAAGATGTTGTCATTCTCTTCCTTGACTGTCATCAGTTCCTCATAGCCGTTACGCCTCAGCCTGGGCATCAGTTCAGCGGCCAGGTTAATGCCGCCGGTGTTGCCCGCACTGTCAATGCTCAGGATCCTTATCCCCCTGATCCGGTTGACAAGATTACGGAATTCATCGTCATCGGTGTCAATCCTTGACAACAGGCTGAACATCTTTGAAGATATGTATACCGAAGTAAAACCATCTTTGCCATCATACCTGTCAAACAGCTCATCAACAGGACTTTTCTGTGTCCAGGCCGTAAGAGAAGCTACGGACAGCAGCAGTATGAGTAATGCCTGTTTCTTCATATCATTTTCTTTTAATTCGTTTCAGTATCATTATTGTCCGGATAGAGATCACCCAGGTACCTTAGACGTGAGAGGTTTCTCTCCACAACCTGATTGATGGCTGACAGTCCTTTTAGCTCTTCCGGGCTTGCAGCCAGGTCACCAACCTGCAGAAGCTGACTGGTTCCGGTATTCATCCTTTCCGATACATTCAGGAGAATTGTCTTTACCTCTGCCATAGCCAATGCCGGGTCACTGTAAGTGTCCCTGCCATGAGGCTCCCTGAGTACTGAGGAGATGATCCATATGCCTGCAGCCATGGCAGCGACTGATCCAATCAGTGTCAGCCACCGCCTTCCTGTCCGGTAGGGGTTAACGGTTCCGGCTGTCCGGGTGTCATCGTACGGGTTGATGGCTCTTGGCGTAGGGGTTACATCTGCCTGCATTTGGGTAACCATTGCCAGCCTTTCCTCAAATCCTTCCGATGGTTCGGGGATCCCTGCCGGGAGGGATGAGATATATCCGTATTGGTCCTTCAGAGCTCCGGGCAGGGAGCTGTCGTCAAGGAGTTCTTTCAGCAAAAGCTCTTCCTCCTCGCTGGTATTGCCCCCGAAGTATTTATCGAGCAGATCTTTTATCTTCTCCTGTTCCATAGCCATATACCCTTGTCATTTCCTCCCTTATGTGCTTCCTGGCCCTTGAGATCATTGTACGCAGGGCTGCAACGTTTGTTCCCATTGCCTCAGCCGTCTCTTCGTATGAGTATCCTTCCAGGTCTTTCATGATTACTGCGCTTCTCACCGGCTCATGCATCCTGCTTATTATGAGAGATATCAGGCCGGCAGCCTCACGCTGTTCATGCATTTTTATTATGTCGGCTCCACCTGCTGCGGCTTCTTCAGCCGCGGCAGGATCGGCCAGCCTCAGCAGCTTTCTTTTCCTGAGGATGTCAATGCAGTGATTGCGGGTCAGAGTCGTAGTCCATGCTGCCACACTGGAATAATCCCTCTTTTCATTTCTTTCTGACCAGAGCTTCATCATCACCTCCTGTACCACATCCTCAGCCTCCTCCCGGCTGTTCAGGAACCGGAAGGCGAGGGCATACAGCCTTCGCCCCTCCGGTAATACAGTCATCCTGAACTCTTCGGGGGTCATCTTTCTTTCAAATGTTCCCCAAAGTTATCAATCCCCTGAAATCTCGAGTCCTTCAAGAATTGCAAGTCCTTCCACGTTTCTTTCAAAGAGCTGCGAGGCTTCATCACGGGTCAGGTTACCTTCAATCTGGATCACTGCTTCATCATCACCGTCAATGACAAGCAGGATCTCCCTGACCATATCCCTTTCGATCCTGACCATGAACCTGAGGTCTGAATCACTCTTCCTTACCGACATCAGTTCCTCGTACTTGCCTCTTTTAATTATGCTTCTTATTTCAGGCAGGAAGCCTTCAATGGAGGGCATCCTGTCCTTCTCCCTGACTACCAGTCTTATGGAAGTGACCTTCCTGATCGGGTTGTCAGCGTCTCTGCTTTCACTGCTGCCCAGGAAACCCAGCAGGCTTCCGTTTACAACCACGGTTGTGTACCCCTCCCTGTCACTGTACTTACTGAAAAAATCGTCAACCTGTTGTTTCTGACCGTAGATTGCTGCTGTGCAAGCAATAACCATAAGTGTAAAAACCATTCTTTTCATGACTGTCCGTATTAGTTTTAATTATGTTACTGTATTCATGACGAACAGTATGAAAAAACATTACAGGATTTTTCCGTTTTTTTTGAAAACATGTTGATATCTGCTTCCGTGGCGGCGAGGAGAGCGGTAATAAAGTATTATTTTTGCCAACGTAATTGTAAATAAATCTACAAAAAGAGGCTTTTCGTATTAAAGAATTAAATCAAAAAACAATAATTGCCAAATGATTGCATCTGAAGCAATTGCCATTCTTAAGGAGAGGGCGATTGAACTGCCGGAAGAGATAATCAGGATAGCGGAGGGTGCCTCCTCCGCCGTATTCTTCAATAATTCAGAGGAGATACTTGCCGCCTCAACTCCCGGGAAAGATGATCTCATACATGAGGTGAAATATGATATTCCGGGAAAAGGTGAGGTTGTGGAGGTGGTGCTTCACCGGGTCACCAACGGGTTGTCTGCCAATTACACGGAACCATACATGAGAAGGCGTGATCCGGAGACCATGCTGATAGGAGACTCCAGGCCGACAGACAAGAAGAGGTTTGAAGATGCATACGGATACCCCTTTGACAGGCTTAGGGGCGAGACGGTTGACTGGCTTTTGGGTCAGGAAGTGGGTATGTTCCTCTGTTTTGCAGGAAATTATCCGGTAGGTGCCGGAGGTATAGTTGTCACTCCGCTGAATGCATCGTTCTTTGCCTTTGGTCTTTCGCTGCTGCAGCGGATCATTGCCGTTGACCAGTTGCCTGAAGATTTCAGGGTGGAATCGGTTGTTTATGTTGCACCACCCTTCCGGCATACCCATTTCAGCGGGCGTCAGGTGGTTGTGCATAACCGTAGGGAAGGACTGCATGAGATGTTTGCCTATAATCTCTACCCCGGACCCAGTGCCAAGAAGGGTTTTTACAGCGTGCTGCTTGACAAGGGTGAAGAGGAGGGATGGCTCACAACACATTGTTCCACGGTGCAGGTTGTCAGCCCATATGACAATATGACCACCTTCATGCATGAGGGTGCAAGCGGAGGGGGCAAGAGCGAGATGATACAGAACCTGGTCAGGGAACCCAACGGGCAGATAGTAATAGGGCAGAACATTATCACCGGCGAGAAGCGTGTCATATCCATTCCACTCTTCTGTTCCTTCCATCCGGCAACTGATGACATGGCACTGTGCCATCCCTCATATCAGAAGAACAATGGCAAGCTGACGGTGGCAGACGCCGAAAATGCATGGTTTATAAGGGTTGACGGTGTCACCGGCTACGGTGATGATCCCTTCCTTGAAAAGATCACAATCAATCCGGAAGTACCGCTGCTTTTCCTGAATATAGACACGAGGCCGGACGGCACGGCGCTTATCTGGAATCACAAGGAGGACGCACCCGGGAAGAGGTGTCCGAATCCCAGGGTTGTTCTGCCGCGCAGAATTGTTCCGGGTGTAATAAACAGGCCTGTCACCGTTGATGTGCGCAACTTTGGCGTCAGGATGCCTCCATGCACATCTGAAAACCCGACATATGGCATTGCCGGTCTATTCCATATTCTTCCCCCGGCGCTGGCATGGCTGTGGCGGCTTGTGAGTCCCCGGGGCTACGCAAATCCCAGTGTCACCGGCAGCGGGGACCTGGAGAGTGAGGGAGCGGGCTCTTACTGGCCCTTTGCCACGGGTATAAAGGTGAGGCATGCCAACCTCCTGCTGGAACAGATAGTAAATACGCCCAGGGTGCGGTATACACTTACCCCCAACCAGCACATAGGCGCATGGAAGGTGGGCTTCAAGCCTCAGCTTCTTATGAGAGAGTATCTCACAAGGAGGGGTAATGCCAAACTGAGGGCTGACCAGCTAAGGCCTGCACGGTGTCCTTTGCTCGGTTATGAACTGAACTATCTAACAATAGAAGGGTCACCGGTACCCACCAGGTTCCTGAAGGTGTACCGCCAGGCAGAGGTGGGTGAGGAGGGTTATGACGCCGGTGCTGTCATCCTGAAGGAATTCTTCAGGAAGGAGCTGACAGGATTTCTCTCACCTGATCTTGTGCCTCTGGGACGCAGGATTATCAATGCATTTCTTGATGACTGCCCTGTGGAGGAATATGCCCGGATACTGCCAATGGAATACCAGTATTCATTCCTCACCATAAATGATTATGATCAGCAGGGTGGTCAGTAAGAGTCAGTTCCTGAAGTCAGCCAGCTCGTTGGGATAAGCGTTGGTCTCAAGCTTCTTCTTGACCTCCTTGAATGCCTGCAGGGTATAATTGACGTCCTCCATTGTATGGACAGCCGTCGGGATGATCCTGAGCATGATAACACCCCTGGGAACCACCGGGTAGATCACCACCGAGCAGAAGATCCCGTAGTTTTTCCTCAGGTCCTTGATAAGCTGAGTGGTCACTGCCAGTTCACCGTTGAAGAATACCGGTGTGACGGGTGACTGAGTCTTTCCAAGGTCAAAGCCGGCTTCCCTGAAGCCTTTCTGCAGGGCATTGGCTATTTCCCACAGTTTTTCGCGGAATTCCGGATGATTCTTCATCATCTCAAGGCGCTTGATGGCTCCCACTGTCATTGCCATCGGCAGTGACTTGGCATAGATCTGTGACCGGAGGTTGAATCTCAGGTAGCTTATGACATCCTTGTCACCGGCCACGAATCCGCCTATCCCGGCAAAGCTTTTCGCGAAGGTGGCAAAGTATACGTCGATATCATCCTGAACACCGAAATGTTCACCAGTTCCGGCTCCGGTTTTGCCCATGGTGCCAGTGCCGTGGGCATCATCAACCACGAGGCGGAAGTTGTATTTCTTCTTGAAGGAGACTATTTTGTCGAGGGCGCCAAGGTCACCGGCCATGCCGAAGACTCCTTCGGTGATGACCATGATTCCTCCTCCTGTCTGTGCAACGATTTTCTGTGCATGCTGAAGCTGCTTTTCGAAGCTCTCCATGTCATTGTGTGCAAAGACAAACCTCTTTGACAGGACCATCCTCAGGCCGTCCATTATGCAGGCGTGTGACTCTGAGTCGTAAACAATGACATCATGTCTTCCTGCCAGGCTGTCAATTATTGAAACCATCCCCTGGTAACCATAGTTGAGGAGGTACGCAGCTTCCTTTCCGACAAATTCAGCAGCCATCTGCTCAAATTTCTCATGCATGGTGGTCTGCCCTGACATCATCCTTGCGCCCATCGGGTATGCCATTCCGTACTGTGCTGCTGCTTCGGCGTCAACTTTTCGAATTTCAGGATGGTTTGCGAGCCCGAGGTAATTATTGAGACTCCAGTTTAGGACCTCCTTGCCCATGAATTTCATGCGGGGACCAATTTCACCCTCAAGTTTTGGGAACATAAAGTATCCGTCACCCTGTTCCTGGTACTGTCCGAGCGCACCACGGTTCTTTCTGATCTTGTCGAAAATATCCACGTCGAGTATTTTTTTTGATTATTGCCCGCAAAATTATTAAAAACATTCCTCCGGCAAAGTACCTATTTATACCTATTTGTTACCATGAATTAACATACTCTTAACTACGATGTATCCATTATTCAATCACTTTTGTGCCATATTGGTTCCTTTAATGAAAAAAAAGAGTAATTTTGCGCAACATTTCCGGGTATGAGAATCAGACCGATAACATTCTTGATTATTGCCCTCATTGCAACGTCGTGCGGTGAGTATGAAAAACTTCTGAAGAGCACTGACTTCGAGCTCAAGAAACAGAAGGTGTATGACTATTTTGATGACGGGAAGTATACCAGGTCAATTGAGCTTCTGTCACAGATACTTCCCCGGTACAGGGCTACTGACGAAGCAGAGCAGCTCAACTGGATAAATGCCCAGGCTCATTTCAGGATCCGTGATTACATGATGGCAGGGCAGTATTACCAGAATTTTGCCGATACCTACCCGGGCAGCAACAATGCGGAAGAAGCATCATACCTGGCGGCACTGTGCGAATATTACCAGAGTCCCCGGCCGGAGCTGGACCAGACAAATACCAGGGCGGCCATAGAGAGTTTCATGATTTTCATGCAGAGGTATCCGACAAGCACCAGGACTGAAGATTGCAAGGCACGTGTTCTTGAGCTGCAGGAAAAGCTGGTTGAGAAATCGTATCTCAGTGCGAGGCTGTATTATGACCTTGGGGAATACAGGGCAGCCACAGTCTCGCTGGCAAACAGCCTTAAAGAGTATCCTGATACCAGGTATCGTGAGGAACTGATGTTTCTCAAGCTCGATGCCCTTTACCTTTATGCTGTAAACAGTGTTCCCGAAAGGAGGGTGGAACGGTACCAGACAACACTTGACGAGTATTATTCGTTTATAGAAGAGTTCCCGCAGAGTAAATTCTCGAAGGACGTAGCAAGGATCTTTGAAAGCACGGCGAAGTTCCTGAAGGTGGATACATCCGTGCAGCAGACTGAAAACAACTGATTATCAAAACAGATATGGATTACAAAAAGACATCGGCATCCTACACTACCATTACCAGGGACATTGACAAATTTGACGCGGAAACCGGAAATATCTATGAAAGTGTCATAATATGTACCCGGAGGGCGAACCAGATTGCAGTTGAGATGAAGCAGGAGCTGAACTCGAAGCTTGAAGAGTTTGCCTCGTTCAATGACAACCTTGAAGAAGTGTTTGAGAACAGGGAGCAGATTGAGATATCCAAATTCTATGAGAGGCTGCCGAAGCCAACTCTTATTTCTCTTGCTGAGTTTCAAGACAGCAAGATCTACTACCGCAATCCTGACAAGGACCAGAAGCAGAAAAAATAATGGCATAACATGCTTAAAGGCAGGAAAATACTGCTTGGAGTCACCGGAGGTATAGCAGCTTACAAGGCTGCTGTAATCATCCGGTTGCTTGTTAAGGAGGGGGCTGAGGTAAAGGTTGTCATGACACCTCTTTCAAAGGAGTTCATAACTCCGCTTACGCTCGCTACCCTTTCAAGAAATCCCGTACTGGTTGATTTCTTTGACCCCGAAGACGGCAGGTGGAACAGTCATATTGATCTCGGCCTCTGGGCTGACCTGTTCCTGATAGCACCAGCCACGGCCAACACAATGGGGAAAATGGCAGCCGGGATTGCTGACAACCTTCTTCTGACCACGTATCTGTCTGCACGCTGCCCGGTCTTTATTGCCCCTGCAATGGACCTTGACATGCTTGCCCATCCTGCCACTGCAGGCAACATTGAAAAGCTGAGGTCATTCGGAAACAATATCATTGAACCTGATACCGGCGAACTTGCAAGCGGTCTGGAGGGTAAGGGACGGATGGCTGAGCCGGATGTTATAGTCAGGGAGATTAAAGAGTTCCTCTCAAAAAAAAAAATAACTGAACTGCCTCTTCAGGGCAGGAGACTCCTCATAAATGCCGGACCAACGGTTGAACCTATTGACCCGGTCAGGTATATCAGCAACCATTCATCAGGCCGTATGGGAATAGCCCTGGCTGACGAGGCTGCCAGGCTGGGCGCTCAGGTAACCCTTGTGCTTGGACCGGTGGACGTAAAGCCTGAGGGGAATGGCATTAAGGTCATTCATGTAACCACAGCTGCAGAGATGGCCGAGGCTTCGATTGAAGCATTCCCCGGGTCGGATATAGCAATTCTTGCAGCTGCCGTGGCCGACTTCACCCCTGAGACGGTTTCCTCCTCCAAAATGAAAAGGGGTGATACAGATCTTGTCATAAGGCTGAAGCCTACTGAAGATATTGCAGCCAGGCTGGGCCGGATGAAGGGCAAAGGGCAGTTCCTCGCAGGGTTCGCACTGGAAACGGACAACGAGGTGGTGAACGCAAGGGAAAAAATGCACCGGAAAAACCTTGACATGATCATACTCAACTCCCTCAGGGATGAAGGAGCAGGGTTTGGTCATGATACCAACAGGGTAACCATCATTGACCGTAACGATAATATTGATAAATTTGAACTTAAACCGAAGGATCAGGTGGCTTCGGATATTTTGAACAGGATCATTTCACTGATACGCTGATCTGCAATGAATCAACGAATTAAAAGGATTCTTGTCATGCTGGCGGTTCTGATGTTTTCAGTTCCGTTTACCGTCATGTCACAGGAGCTCTACTGCAATGTCCAGGTCTCTGCGCAGAAGATTCAGGGGTCAAACAGGGAGGTCTTTCAGAACATGCAGCGTGACATCTATGAGTTCATGAACAGCATGGTATGGACTGACAATCTGTTCAGTTTTTCAGAGAGGATTGAGTGCAATCTCCTGATAAACCTTGACGAACAGCTCTCTGCCGATGAGTTCAGGGGTACCATCCAGGTACAGCTCAGCCGGCCGGTCTATAACACCACGTACAAGTCGACGGTCCTGAACTTTGTTGACAACAGTTTTCAGTTCAGGTATGTTGAGTTCCAGCCGCTGGAGTTCAATCCCAACAGTCATTCCAGCAACCTTGTTTCAGTTCTGGCATACTATGCCTATCTCCTTATCGGGATGGATTTCGACACCTATTCGCAGGGAGGTGGCACCCCTTATTTCCAGGTTGCGGAAAAGATTGTCACCAATGCACAGAATGCACCCGAGCAGGGATGGAAGCCCTATGACGGGTCGAGGAACAGGAACAGGTACTGGCTGGTTAAAAACATACTGGACAATGAATATGCAGGTGTCAGGGAGTTCATGTACCTGTACCACCTGAGGGGCCTTGACCGGATGGAGTCTGACATGACCCAGGCCAGGAGCGAGATCTATGAAAGCCTCCGGCGGCTGCAGGAGGTCTACCGCCGCAGGCCTGATCCGTTCATGTACTACATGACGGTGGTTCTTGATGCCAAGGCTGACGAGATTGTAAACATTTTTTCCCAGGGTTTCCCTGAAGAAAAGAACAGGGTTGTCCAGGTTCTGACAGAAATAGACCCGGCCAACGAAAACAAGTATCAGAAGATACTATCCGCCAACAGTTAACACACTGCTGATGCTGCGCCGACTGACCGTAAGGAACTATGCCATCATAAGGGAACTGGACATGGAGTTCGGCGAGGGGTTTACCATCATTACCGGTGAGACCGGGGCCGGCAAGTCCATCCTTCTCGGGGCCCTGGGACTGGTTCTCGGTGAGAGGGCGGATACATCGGTGCTGTTAAGCCAGGACGAAAAGTGCATTGTTGAGGCATTCTTCAACATCAGCGGGTATGATCTGAAGGATCTCTTCGAGGCTAATGAGGTGGATTATGAGGATGAAGCCATCATACGAAGGGAAATAACCCCTGCAGGCAAATCAAGGGCATTCCTGAATGATACCCCTGTAAACCTGGGTATCCTGAAGGAGCTCGGCAGCAGGCTCATTGATGTACATTCACAGCATGAGACGCTTCTGCTTGGCGACAGCATGTTCCAGATGCGGGTGACGGATGCCTATGCCGGCTCTGCTGCACTGGCAAGGCAATATTCACATATATGGAAAGGTTACCTGGCAGTTCGGAGGGAGTATGACGAGGCTGCCATGAACCTTGAAAAGGTAAAGGCCGATTATGATTATTACCAGCATCAGCTTGACGAATTCAGGGCTGTAAACCTTGTGCCCGGCGAGCAGGAGGTGCTGGAGAAGGAGCAGGAGGTGCTGACCAACGCCGCGGAGATCAAGGAGGCCCTTTCGGCTGCCACCTCTGCACTGGGAGGGGAGGATATTTCGGCACTGTCGCTGTTGCGTGCCGCCCGCACAAGTCTCTCGAGGATAGCCGGATGGCTCCCCGAAGCAGGTGAGCTTGAACAGCGTCTTGAAGCCCAGCTTATTGACCTGGATGATGTCTCCTATGAGGCTGAAAAGTTGAATGAAAGGGCCACGGCTGATCCCGGAAGGCTTGATTACGTGACTCAGCGGCTGGATACCATCTATTCACTGATGCAGAAACACCGGTGCAGGGACTTCAATGAACTGCTGGCTGTGCAGAGCAGGGTTGAGGAGGCAGTTGAAGCAAACGCGGGCACTGATGAGAGGCTTGAGGATCTGAGAAAAAGAAGTGACAGTGCTCTGGCGGAGGTTAAAGATCTTGCTTCCGGGCTTTCCGGGGCAAGGCACAGAGCCGCTCTTCCGCTTGAGGGTGAGATAACAGCCATGCTCAGGAATCTCGGAATGCCGCACGCTCGTTTCAGGGTGAGCATCCGGCATCTTGAAACACCTGGTCCCTCAGGAGTAGACGCCGTTGAGTTTCTGTTCAGTGCCAACAGGCAGGTGGAGCCTGAGGAACTCTCAAAGTGTGCATCAGGAGGTGAACTGTCAAGGGTCATGCTTTGTCTCAAATCGGTCCTCGCAAACAGCACCGGTCTTCCGGCAATAATATTTGATGAGATTGACTCCGGCGTCTCCGGCGAGGTGGCTTCGATGGTGGGAACCATCCTTGCAGACATGGGGAGGAGCATGCAGGTCATCAACATCACGCACCTGCCTCAGGTTGCAGCAAGGGGAAAAATCCACTACCATGTCTACAAGGAGGAAAGTGACCACTCAACAATTACCCGGGTCCGGTTGTTGAATGAGCTTGAGAGGGTAACCGAGGTAGCCAGGCTTCTCAGCGGAAGCACAATTACCGAAGCCGCCCTGCACAACGCCCGTGAGCTGCTCAGGGGCGAATGAATTCTTAGCTTAAACAAACAGAAACCAGAAAAACATGATCACCAACCTGTTAGAGGGCAAGAAAGGAATAATTTTCGGAGCCCTGAACGACAAGTCCATTGCCTGGCATGTTGCCGAGAAAGCTCATGCCCAGGGTGCACGGCTGCTCCTTACCAACGCCCCGGTGGCAATCCGCATGGGCACCATCACGGAACTGGCAGAGAAGACCGGTAGTGAGGTTATGGCTGCAGATGCAACCAGCATGAAGGACCTCGAGGTGCTCTTCACAAGGGCGCAGGAAATATTTGATGGCAAGATAGACTTTGTACTGCATTCCATAGGGATGTCTCCAAACGTGCGTAAGGGTATTCCATATGCCGAGAGCAGCTATGAGAACATGCTGAAAACCTTCGATATCTCGGCCCTGAGCTTTCACCGGATCCTGCAGACGGCCTATAAGCTTGATGCCATAAAGGAGTGGGGATCGGTTATCGCCCTCACATACGTGGCAGCACAGCGTACACTCGCAGGCTACAATGACATGGGTGATGCCAAGGCACTGCTGGAATCTATAGCCCGCAGCTTCGGGTATATATACGGCAAGGAGCGGCATGTCAGGGTCAACACCGTATCACAGTCACCTACTGTGACCACGGCAGGTTCAGGTATTGCCGGATTTGATACCCTGGTTGATTTCTCTGACAGGATGTCGCCTCTTGGCAATGCCGATGCTTCTGACTGTGCCGATGTGTGTATAACGCTGTTCTCTGACCTTACAAGGAAGGTCACCATGCAAAATATCTTCAACGACGGAGGATTCTCAAGTATGGGTATGAGCGAAAGGGCGATAGAGCAGTACAACAAGAGCTTCAGGGAGTGTCTTGATAAGTAGAAATACCTACCAAAGGTAGTATTTATACCTCTTTTACAGGCGCTCTGCCATCGGGCAGGGCGCTTTGTTTATTTTTGGTTATCTAAAACTAACCGACATGTTTAGTCTCATCCTCCTCGCCCTGTTCTGTATCCTTTTTCCGGTATTTTTAATCTGGCTTACAAAGAGATACATCTTTTTCAAAAAGGTTGGCGCCATTGTTATGGCCTATGCAACCGGGATACTGATTGCCAATATAGGTATAATGCCGCGGGCCAGCGACGGGTACCGTGAAGCCACAATCGGGCAGGATCGTCCCTTTATCCCCAAAACGGAGGCCGTGGAGATGGTTGCTGCCGGCACACTGACAAAAAGTGACCTTAAATACAACAGCATAGCGGTTGTACAGGACAGCATGCAAAGCGCCCTGGTTTTGCTTGCCATTCCGCTTATTCTCTTTTCGCTGAATGTCAGGAGATGGCTTAAGTTCTCGGGCAAGGGGTTCCTTTCGATGCTGCTTGCACTGGTCTCGGTGATGATCATTGTTGCGACGGGGTATCTTATTTTCCGTGATAAAGTGGAAGGGGCCGACAAGGTTGGCGGTATGCTGATCGGGCTTTACACGGGCGGCTCGGTCAACCTTGCATCTATTGCTCTGGCTTTGAAGGTAGAACCCAACGCATTCATCATGACCAACACCTATGATATGATTGTAGGGGCTGTGGTGATCCTCTTTTTCATAACAGTCGGGCCGGCATTCTTCAGGCTTTTCCTTCCCCCGTTCAAGGCGCCGGCAGTTGCATCAGGCGATGAGTTTGATTTTGACGGGATGAACCGCAAGATGGCCGAAGATTTTGATGACTATACCGGTATTTTCAAAAAGGGCGTTGTGCTTCCGCTGCTGGGGGCCATAGGAATGTCAATAGTTATCCTCGGTCTGGGGCTGGGTGTGAGTTTCCTGCTGCCGGATGTGCCACAGACGGTATCGGTTATTCTTACCATTACCACGGTTGGAGTGGCAGCATCGTTTATCAGGCCGGTACGTGAGATCCGCAAGACATTCCAGCTGGGGATGTATTTCATTGTAGCCTTTTCGATTGTAATAGCCACGAGATGTGACCTGAGCATCATCTTCCAGGCCAAATACCTGAGCCTCCTTATGTTTGTCTCGTATGCCTATTTCGGGTCACTCTTCCTTCACCTTTTCCTCTCCTGGATATTCAGGATCAATGCCGATGACTACCTGATAACCACAACAGGGTTTGTATATTCACCGCCGTTTGTGCCAATGGTGGCAGCAGCCCTGAAGAACAAGGATGTTATTCTCACAGGGCTGGCAACCGGTATGATAGGCTGGATACTGGGCAACTATATCGGCGTTGCCTTCGGGATGTGGCTCGGGAAGTTGTAGTCAGCAATACCAGTCGGCAGTACCAGTCAGCAGTACCAGTCAGCAGTAATATACTTCCTGCCGACTGCCAACTGCCAACTGCAGACTTCTGGCATGGGTCTGCTGACTAAAATAAGTAATTGAGTCCTATATAGAACTCCATGCTGCCATCCTGCTCCTTCAGTGCCTTGCCGATGTCAGCCGAGATGATGAAGTTCTCATTCATGACAACCTTCAGGCCAAGGCCGGCAGCCATATGCAGCTTGTCTTTCCCGCCGATGTAATAGTCATCAGCATTGCCTTCCAGGTAATCCTCAAGGTCTGTCACATCCACATCGATCAGTGATGTAACCATCCCTGCATCAAAGAAATAGTTTGTTCCCAGGTACCAGTTCTGGTTTATGAACTTGAAGCGGAGCATTTTCCAGCGAAGTTCAGCGTTTCCGTATGCAAAGCCGTCACCGACAACCCTGTTTCTCAGCAAACCCCTGATTGTCTTGCTTCCTCCCAGACCTTCTGAAAGAGCTCCCCTGAGTTCGGAAACAATCACCTGTCCCTGGTAATAGAATGGTACCTCGCCAAACAGTGTCTGCTGGAAACCAAGCCTGTATGCAAAGCTGAGGTCGTTCTCCTTAAGGGTAAAATACTGTCTCCAGGTAAGATAGAATTTCCCGAATGATGATTCGGCGCCGAGGAACTCAGGAACCACTTCTATCCCGGTCTCGGCCCAGATGCCATTCATGGGGCATGCCCTCTGGTCACGGGAGTCGTATGAGATTCCACCCTTGATACCGGTAATCCATCCACCGTCAGCTTCATCGGCCGAAATCAGCCCTGAATTCTTGTAATACTCATAGAGAGTGGGTTCATCAGGATCCAGATATTTGGGGTCTTCGGGATCTTTTCCTTTGTTGAATTTGCTTACATCAAGGTCTTTAACCTTAAAATTCTGGATACTGAGGCCAGCATTCCAGTGCCAGTTGTTTTGGCCTATGTTTCCGATGAAGTCATTCTTGAACCGGAACAGATGCCGCTGCATTGCGTAGAACAGACGGCTCCGGTAATCCGGATTCATTTCGTCATCAACCCATGCCTTGTTGTAAACAGAGGCAAATCCGTTAAACCCGTAGAAGTCATAGGCGAAGTCGGGCATATAGCTCAGGTCCACGGCATACCTGATTCCTTTGATAAGATAGTCAGAGTCATACATCACCCTTAGAATGGAACTTCCCTTGGTGAAGGTAGAAGCCTCGACATAGATCCTGTGGAAATAATCTGGATAGATTGAACCGTCACCATAGTCGAACAGGTTCACCAGGGCACCGTACTGGAATCCCTGGTCAGTACTGAAGGTGACAGCCGGAAGGGCGCCGAAGTTCCATCCCGTCTTGGCCTCCTGGGCCATCACCGAGGTGGCGAGGAGTCCGGCAAACAGCATTACATGGAGTTTTTTCATGTGGATAAGGATTAAATTTTAAAGGTCCTGGGGAACCCTGGGCAAAATGATATTACCGTCCGTTGACGTGATCATTGTTACTGTGGGTTTCATAGGTGTCATTTTTCAAAGGAACGTAAAGTTAAAGAAAAATGATGCTCATATCCTAATAATTTTAATATTGCTACATTAGTGGACTTTAAAACCGGACACATGAGCCTTCTGATTCACAATACCGGGATGCTGGTCCAGACCAGGGAGGGGAATGCGGCGTTCGCAGCCGGACCCGATATGGCAGTTTTGCCGGTAATTGAGAAAGGGTGGCTGCTGATTGAGGATGGTATTATTGCAGGGTACGGACCTGCTGAGACCATGCCCCGTTCAAGCAGTGCAGTACACAATCTTGATGCCGGCGGTGGGTACGTTTTCCCGGCTTTCTGTGACAGTCATACACACCTCGTCTATGCCGGGAGCAGGGAGAAGGAGTATACTGACAAGATCCGTGGTCTCTCATATGAGGAGATAGCCAGGCGCGGCGGAGGCATACTCAACTCTGCAAAACTGCTGCACGAGACCCCTGAAGAGGAGTTGTTCAGGCAGTCAATGGAGCGGGTCCGGGAGATAATCTCGTTTGGTACAGGTGCAGTGGAGAT
>SBFZ01000195.1 GCA_006227095.1 Bacteroidota bacterium
ATAGGCATGGAGATGTGGGACCAGGCACTTGCTGCATCTGACACCGCATTGCAGCTGCGCGATGACGCAGTAAACTACTACCAGCAGGGAATCATCTACCAGAAAAAGGGTGATGACAATACAGCCCGCAGGCAGCTTGAAAAGGCAGTGACCAAAGACAAGTCATATGCCACGGCCCGGCTGGAACTGGCACGTGTACTCGTCCGACAGGGTGATGTCAACAGCGCTTTGGGACAGTGCAACATGGTCATCCAGCAGGATTCAAAAAATGTTGAAGCCTACCTTACACGGGCAATAGCATACGAGGCTAAGTTAGACTACCCGGCTGCCATCAATGATGTCTCAACCGCCATCCTTCTTGAACCGGCCGGCCAGGAACATTATGTAACCCGCGGTACACTTTACCAGAAATTCAACCAGCATCTGGCAGCAGTGAGTGACTTCACCAAGGCACTGACAATTGACCAGTTCAGGCCCGATGTTTACCTCCTGCGTGCCAGGTCATACGAGGAGATCCATGACTTTGAAAAGGCCGCCGATGACTATACCAGGGTGGTTGCCATGAATGATAACGGCTCCTCTGCCAAAAAACTTCTTTCCGAGGCGAATGACAGGCTCTTTGCCATCAACCGTGAGAACAACAGCCCGGAAATACTCCTTGAGACACCGGCAATCAACCCTAAGGGAGAGATTGAACTTGGCCTTGACAAAACAACCGTTATGGTAACCGGCAAGGTGAATGACAGAAGCCTGCTTGCAGAGTTCTCCATCAACAGCATCCCCGTCAGGTATGAGGGGAAAGGCTCGATACCGTTTGCTGCTGAGGTGGAAATACCATCCGATGAAACACTGCGCATAATTGCCAGGGATGTATATGACAATGAAAAGGTGCTTACTTACCGGATCAGGCGCACCGAGGTTGACCCTCCCGAGATACAGATACTGGCACCATACCTGCTCGGGCAGGACGTGCTTGTCATTGACAGCATTGCAGGTACTATTGACATTGAGGGGAGGGTGAAGGACCAGAACCTCATCAGGTCTGTGAAGATTGAGAACATGAGTGCCCAGTTCTCGCAGGATAACCTGAATCCCTCATTCATAGCAAAAGGGATAGATGTAAGGAATTCTGACAAGGTCACGATACTTGTTGAGGATGTCTACGGCAACCGGACCATCAGGGACTATGCGCTGAACCGCAACGGAACCACCATTTCCGCCTCCAATCCTATGGGCAATACACTGGTTGTGTTTATAGAAAACAGTGACTACCATAACTTTGCCGCCCTCCAGGGGCCGCCCAAGGATGCCAGCCTCATCTCAGGCGTGCTGGAAGATGACTACCAGGTGCTGCCCGTAAAGCGCCTGCGGAACCAGACAAAGCAGCAGATGGAGAAGTTCTTCTCCATTGACCTCCGCGATGAGGTGAGGGCAAAGCAGATAAAGTCACTTGTCATCTGGTTTGCCGGTCACGGCAAGTTCATCAATGACATCGGATACTGGATACCCGTTGATGCACGCCGCGACGAGGAGTTCACCTATTACAGCCTGAATACCCTCAGGGCCTCGATGGAGACATATATGAACTACCTTACACATGTCCTGGTTATCACCGATGCCTGTGAGTCAGGTCCCAGTTTCTACCAGGCCATGAGATCAGAACTGAAACCCAGGAACTGTGCTGACTGGAGGGCAACACAGTTCAAGTCGAGCCAGATATTTTCATCGGCCGGCTACGAGCTTGCCGTTGATGACTCACAGTTCACACGAACCTTTGCCGGCGCCCTGAAGGGAAACCCGAACACATGCATCTCAATCGAGGAGATTGTCCTTCACGTAACCAGGGCAGTGACGCAGAACAACCAGCAGAAACCCAGGTTCGGTAAAATAACAGGGCTAAAGGATGAAGACGGAACCTTCTTCTTCGTAAAGAAATAACCTGATGTACCGCCGAAGCAGCCATCCCGGAATACGCCTGTCAACCGTTTCAGCATCGCTGCTTCTCCTTTCCGTATTATTTCCCGTCACCCTCTCAGGGCAGAACTATTATTTTGAACAGTACGGCTCGAAGGAAGGGCTCAGTGCCTCGAAGGTCTATACCGTTATCCAGGATGCCAATGACTTCATCTGGCTGGGTACCGGAAGTGGTGTCACCCGCTTTGACGGACTCCGCTTTGAGAATTTCTCGACATCTGACAGCCTCTCACCGGGAGGTGTGAAGAGCATCTTCGAAGACAGCATGGGGCGTCTCTGGCTGGGGCATATCGGGGGAGGCATGTCAATGGTTGAGGATAACATTATCAGAAGGATTTCATTCTCACCCTCCATTTTCACGGGCGTTGACTCAGCACGGATAAATGATCCTGTCAGGCCTGTTACAAGCCTTACCGGAGACGTCACCGGCATAGTGGAGTATGAGGGTTCCATATGGGTCTCCTCCTCCCTGGGTGGGGCTCTGAGGCTTGACATGCCGGGCCGGGGAGTGACCCTGATGACAGGCCAGCAGTACATGGGGCGTCAGGGACTTAGCAATGACGCCTTTGGCTTCTACACTGACAGGGAGGGCAATCTCTTCTGCATCACCGATGTGGGGATCAAGAAATATGATCATGCCAGCGACAGGTTCGTGCCATATCATCCTGAAGGGCTGACCCGTTACTTCCTGACCACAACAATTTTTGAAGACTCCCGGGGCAACATGTGGTTCGGTACATTCAACGGCGGCCTCTACCGCCTGGATGGCGGGACAGGGGAGATGGGGTTCTTCGATACCCGCAACGGCCTGTGGGGAAACTTCGTCACTTACATCCTCGAAGATTACCGGGGAAATATCTGGGTAGCCTCAATGGAAGACTGGGAGAGCAGGGGAGGAATAACGGTCTTCTCACCCGAGGGTACCATAGTCTTCAACAATTCCAACGGCCTTGTTGCCCAGCATATCCTCTGCATGATAGAAGACCGGGAAAAGAATATCCTGATTGCTGACCGTGATGCAGGCCTGTTCATTTACAAGGGTGATCACTTCACCTCCTTCACGGCTCCCCGCTTTATGCCATCGAATGATGTTTTCTCCCTGGCACAGGATCCGACCGGAAAATACTGGTTCGGAACTGGCCGTGGCCTGGCAATGTACAATCCCGCACTGAAGGAGGAGGACCAGATTAAACTGGGCGGATTCCCGCCAACACTCGAAGGAACACAGGTAAACATCATCAGACCTGATAACGACGGGAATGTCTGGATAGCCACTGCCGGGGATGAGGTATACCGCTGGGACCTTGATGAGAAGAATTTCAGGTATGACCTTGACCTCAACGCAAGTCTCCGCTCGCTGAGAATAGCCGCCATCACCACTGACATGAGGGACAACCTCTGGATTGGTACTGACCGGGCACTGATCATGTGGGACACCAGGCGCAAGGCCAGCACCACATACACCCAGATAAACGGTCTGACCGGAAACAATATCACCTCCCTTTACTGTGACAGCAGGGGTACTATCTGGATAGGCACAGAGGAACGCAACGGCCTTACAAGGTATACCCCCGGAAACGACACTTTCACCGCAGTCAGCTTCAGGAGCGACGTTCATCCCACCGCTATCACCGAAACTGCTGACGGGATGATCTGGGTGGGCACCATTGACGGGCTCTACGGGCTGAAGAATGACTCGGTCACAAAGAAGCTTACAGAAGCTGACGGACTGCTTATGAATTCCATTAACCTGCTTCAGCCGGATAAGTCAGGGAACCTGTTCATCGGGACAAACCTGGGACTTAACAGGTATGACAGCAACACGGGAAGGATATCCTCATTCACGCGTAAAAACGGGTTTACCGGCATAGAGACCAGGCCCAACGCCTCCTTCGCCGATGATATGGGAGACCTGTGGTTTGGAACTTCCAACGGTGCCATAAGGCTTACTCCTTCAAAGATTCCGCCTGTAGTAACCGAACCTGCGACCCATATCTGGAGAACGCTGGTCAACTATGAGGTTTTCCCCATGCATGACGGCATAAGGCTGATGCATACCCAGAACCGGATTATCTTCGACTTCCTCAGCATATGCCTTGTCAACCCCGGTGCTGTCAGGTACCAGTTCATGCTCGAGGGTGCTGACGAGGACTGGATCACCACTGACCAGAGCAGGGCTGCATACTCATCACTCAGTCCCGGCAGGTACACATTCATGGTCAGGGCTTCGAACAACTACGGTTACTGGAATGAGGTTCCCGAGAAGCTATCCTTCTCAATCAGGGGGCCTGTATATATGACCTCGTGGTTCATCGTACTCTGTATCACCATACTGGTTGCTGCCATCTATCTGTTTATCAGCCTGCGGGAGAGGACACTAAGAAAGGAGAAGGAATACCTTGAAAACAAGGTTGAGGAACGGACAGCCGAGGTTGTGAGCAAGAGCCTTGAACTCGAGGAAAAGAACAGGGATACGACGGCCAGCATCAGGTATGCCGAGAGGATCCAGGCTGCGATGCTGCCCCCCGAGAATTTCTTCAATGACACCTTTGTACTGTTCATGCCAAAGGATATTGTCAGCGGTGATTTCTACTGGATGCATGACAGTGGATTCAAACAGTACATTGCCGCTGTTGACTGTACAGGTCACGGTGTTCCGGGAGCTTTCATGTCAATCATCGGTCATAACTCACTCAATAAGATAGTCAGAGAGAGCGGCATCACCAGGCCCTCGGAGATCCTTGACCACCTTAATATTGAAGTGGTTCATGCCCTCCTCCAGCGGAGTGAGAAAGCGGTACGGGACGGGATGGACATATCACTCATTTCCTATGATATCCTGGAACATACAGTCGAATATGCCGGCGCATACCAGCCGCTCTACCATGTACGTGACGGCAAGGTGACCATCTACCGTGCCGACCGTTTCCCGATAGGGATGATTGACGGTCAGGCCAGGAAGAGCTTTACCAACAACAAGGTTGATGTAAGGTCAGGTGACATGCTTTACATCTTCACTGACGGCTTTGCCGACCAGTTCGGGGGTGAACATGAGAAGAAGTTCAAGACTATCAATATAAGGTCATTGCTGAAGGAGATCCATCTGCTTCCGGTAGAGGAACAGAAACGCCGGCTTGACAATGCCATCAGGAACTGGATGCGTGACCTGGCCCAGGTGGATGATATCCTCTTTATAGGAACAAGAGTGCCGTAAAATCAGATCCTTGCAATCACCTTCGGATCTGCATGCCAGCCGGTATAGTTGGTGAGGGCGGGGATGACCTCCGCAGCGGTGGTGACAATCTGCCATATATCCTTGTGCTCGAGCCTGATGAAGTTACCCCGGTACATGTGCTCGAAGAACTCTATAAGGTGATCATAGAATCCGTTGACATTCACAATTACTATGGGCTTGTTGAACTGCCCCAGCTGCTTGAGAGTGATCACCTCGGTCAGCTCTTCCAGGGTGCCCACACCTCCGGGCAATGCGACAGCGGCATCAGACATGGCGAAAATTGTCTTCTTCCTCTCTGACATGTCAGGGGTGACAACCATATCATTTACCCCGCTGTGTCCCCATCCTTCATCCATCATAAAGCCCGGTATGACACCGGTTACCGAACCACCACCGGCCATGAGTGAATCTGCAAAAACACCCATCAGACCAATACCGCCACCTCCGAATATTGCATGCACACCGTTGCGGGCAAATTCAGAACCCAGCTCTTCCGCAGCAGTTATGTATGCAGGATCAATCCGGCTGCTGGAAGCTGCAAATACACAAACCTTCATAAGGTAATCAGAGAAGTGGAGTGAGCTTGGCTTCAAATGCAGAGCGGGCGGCAGCACCCACCTGCTTGTCAACTACTTCACCGTTCTTGAAGTAGAGCACCGTAGGAATGTTCCTTATCATGAACCTGCGGGCTACATCGGGTGAACTGTCAACATCACACTTGACGACAAGAGCCTTGTCCTTATATGCTTCTGCTATCTGTTCAATGTAAGGAGCTATCATCCTGCACGGACCGCACCATTCAGCCCAGAAATCAACTATTACCGGTTTGTCTGATTTTAATACGATCTCATCAAAGTTGCTGTCGTTAACGTGTTGTGCCATAGTATTATATATTATTTGTTTACTTGTCTGAGCCGGTGCAAATATACCTAATTTACTTTAAAGCTGAGTTCCGGGTTATCTTCAAGCCACCCGATCAGCTCATCTGTTATACCGGCCTTGATACTTCGCGAAAACAGGGGGATGGTGATCCTGTCATCATGGTCTATCAACAGGAATTTGAGCAATTTGTTCCCCGGGTTCTCGGAAATAACCGATTTGAGGTTCTTGATGAACTCCGGGTTTATCATTTCTGCCTTCAGTTTTATGGTAATCGAATTTACGAGGTCATCCCTGACGGCTGTGAGGAGGTGTATCTCCCTGATCTTTAGTTCAAGCTCGTCAGGATTGAAATGTCTTCCCTGCACCCTTCCTTTTACAAGCAACTGGTAATCATTCCTGAAGAAATTGCTGAATGCCACATAATCCTTGTCAAAAAGCAGGAAGGAGAATGAATCAGTATAATCCTGGAGGGTGAATCCCCCGAAGGGTTTCCCGTTTTTGGTCACCCCGCTGCGGGTGTCGGTGACGATGCCGGCCACGCATACCTCGCGGTTGGCAAATTCACTCAGATTCTGCAGGTCAGCCAGTGTGGCATTGCAGAACGTGTTGATCTCAAGCCTGAAGTCGTCAAGCGGATGCGAAGAAAGGTAGATTCCTATTACCTCCTTTTCCTTGCTCAGTTTCTCCAGTTTTGACCAGTCAGAACAGGGTGCCGGCTCAGGCCGTACCAGCTCAAATCCGCCCACATCACCGAAGAGCGACTGCTGGCTGCTGTTCTTTATGTTTTTAACGCTGTTGCCATATCGTATCAGGCTCTCCAGGAAGCTTGAGCCCTTCCCGTCAGCGGCGAAGTACTGGGCCCTCGTCATCCCCGGCAGGCCGTCAAGCGCTCCCGAGACCACCATGGCCTCAAGCATCTTTTTGTTGACAGTATTTAGGTTCACCCTTTCGGCAAGGTCATAAATATCCTTGTAGGGTCCGTTCTTCTCACGCTCCTCAATCAGGTGAAGCACAGCATTTTCTCCCACTCCCTTTATGGCACCGAGGCCGAACCTGATGTTACCGGTACGGTTGACGGTGAACTGGAGGAAGCTCTCGTTCACGTCGGGTCCGAGAACCTCTATCCCCATCCGTTTGGTCTCCTCCATCATGACGGTGATCTTCTTTATGTCACTGATGTTCCGGCTCAGCACAGCAGCCATGAACTCGGCCGGGTAGTGTGCCTTGAGGTATCCGGTCTGGTAGGCTATCAGCGCATAGCAGGTGGAGTGCGACTTGTTGAATGCATATTCGGCAAACGACTCCCAGTCAGACCATACCTTGTTTATGGTGTTCTGGTCGTAGCCGTTTCTGCGGCATCCCTCGATAAACTCCTCCTTGAGCCGGTCCATGATGTCACGCTTCTTTTTCCCCATCGCCTTGCGCAATGAGTCGGCCTGGCCCTTGGAGAACCCTCCCAGTTCCTGTGACAGGAGCATCACCTGTTCCTGGTAGACGGTGATCCCGTATGTCTCCTTCAGGTATTTTTCCATGGCGGGCACCTCGTAGCTTATCTTTTCCCTGCCGTGCTTGCGCCTGATATACTGGGG
>SBFZ01000323.1 GCA_006227095.1 Bacteroidota bacterium
TGACCGCTTTTTCATCTGTCACATCAAACAGGTATCCCCTTGCATCGATACCGCTGCGGCGGTATTCTGCAAGGGCTTCCGTGATTCTGTCAGGGTTACGGTCATTGAATACAATTGTTGCCCCGGCTTCTGCCAGCGCCTTCGCCATTGCCATTCCTATTCCGTAGGATGCACCGGTGACCAGTGCCACCTTTCCGTCAAGCCTGAAAATATTGCTATCCATAGTTTTGTTGTCTTTAAATTCCTGCTGCCATCATTAGAGGGTCATGTTTTGCTGAGACCTTCATGACAGGCCGGGTTCTGACTGTGTGCAAGATCCGGCACGCCTTACTGAGCCTGACCTGTCTTACTGAGCACGGCCTGTCTACCGGAGATCGGTTTGTTTAAGGAAATCCTGGTCTCCGTAATCAAGATTCTCTCCGGCCATGCCCCAGATGAATGTATAGTTTGAAGTGGCTGTGGCTGCATGAATCGACCATTGGGGTGAGATCACAGCCTCATTGTTATTCATCCATATATGCCTGGTTTCATGTGGTTGTCCCATGAAATGGCAAACCACGCTGCCATCAGGGACCTCAAAATAGAAGTACACTTCCATCCGCCGGCCATGGGTATGAGGTGGCATGGTGTTCCAGACACTGCCCGGTTTCAGTTCGGTCATCCCCATCTGCAACTGGCATGTATCCAGTACTTCCCTGACAATCATCTTGTTGATTATCCTGTGATTGGCTGCTTCCGGTGAACCCATCTCCACTGAGATACATTCAGATTTTGTTACCTTACGGTCAGGGTAGTTTCTGTGTGCCGGAGCAGAATTGAAGTAGAAGAGGGCCGGATCCGAGGCATCAGAGCTCTCAAAGATCACATCCCTGTCTCCGCTCCCGACGTAGAGGGCTTCCTTGAAGCCAAGGTCAAAAGTCCTGTCACCTGCGGTTACCCTGCCCGGGCCGCCTACATTGAATATCCCGAGTTCCCGCCTGTGGAGGAAGAATGAAGCCTTTACCTCGTCAACAGGTTCAAGCCTGAGCGCTTCACCCACGGGTTTGGCGCCGCCCGCCACCATCCGGTCATAAAGGGTATAGACCATCGTGACCATGTTGTCAGAAAACAGGTTGCCAACCAGGTGCTCACCTCTTATTTTTTCTGTGTCCCAGTTCTTTACATCATCAGGGTGGGCGGCGTATCTGAGTTGAATATCAGTTTTCATAATCTTCGGTAATTTCCGTTACAAAGTTTGCCTAAATTATATAAAAGTAGTGGACGAATCGGTCAGATGTGTGCATTAATTAAGCGACACCTGACCGGTATCCGGTGAGCAGAAAGGGGTTTGGAGAGCAAACAGGAATGTGCGGGGAAAGGATTGCCTGTTACAGGTATTTCCTGTCCTCGCTGGGGATATCGAAGTACTTGTCGTACAGTTTTGAATCAGGTCCGGTTTTTTCGACGCCTGTGTCACTGATCTTGAAGGTGCAGTTTTCTCCTACAATACCGGAAAAATAGATGTCAAATTCTTTTCCGTTTTCGTCAATCATGATTATCCTGACCAGGTGGGGATACCTCATGCTGTTAAGCTGTGAATGGCAGATAGGACAGTTGATCAGGTATTCTGACCCGGGTTCAAGTTCAAACGAGGGGTGGGTGGTCTTTGTATAGTTGCCCAGCTCCGGATTCAGTAAGATCAGGCCCCTCTTTGAGCTGTTCATCTTTGTGGCAGAGAGTACAATTGACGATTTGACGTTGAGATGTCCCCTGCATGCCTTGCATAAATATTCAGCGGCCATTTTGCTCCTCCTTTTTATTGATTAGTTCAACTATTTCATTACAAGCTTCAAGAACAAGATACGACAAATTTTCCCCGAATGCAATAGTATATGGCTGAATTGCGAGGATCAGTAATTCTTTTGTGAAGAATTCAGAGAGCTTTTTCAGGGAGATGTTATGGGTATTGAAAGTCAGGTCACTGACCCGGTCAACGGAGATGAGATCGTAGCTTCCCGGTGGCCTTTGCATGTCAACACAGTCAATCAGTACGAGAAGATCATGATCTGTTGAGTTTATCTTCCCGATGTAGTTTTCTATGCTTACTTCGGGTATAAGAATTTTTATACGGTCAGTTTCCCTGATGCGGGAACTTATGTACACACCTGCGCCGTCATCCTGTTTCAGCGGATTGCCAATACCGACGAACAGTATCGTACGGTCTTTATGAACGTGCAGAAGGTTGCTGAGTTTATCACGCACCTTTGAAGAGATACTTGACTGTTACGTTTCTCAGGCAGTTCGGGCAGATGACGCTGAACATATCCTTCCTCTGCGGGGTATCACCTGCAGATGCTGACAATTCCTGCCCTTCGGCCAGTTTCAGCCGGCGGTTAAGCACACTGAGGTTCAGAATTGAAGCGAAAGCTTTTGGCCCGAGTTTGCGGTGCATATAGTTCAGGTGTTCCACGGTGGTAATTACCGCACCACAGCTTTCACACACCAGCAGTTCCTTATGCTGCAGTTCCACATTGTTTCCCCTGTCAAAAACTGCCAGGTCATATATTTTGTCTGACAGCCTTACCCCCTTGCCGGTGATGCAATGTTCCTGGCACTGACCACAGAAGATGCATTTCCCGTAATCTCTCCTGATTGTCCTGATTTTCTTCTCTTTGTCATCAGTAAATGTTATGGCAAGAGGAGGACAAACATTGGCGCAGGTTTCGCAACCCACACAGTTGTTATCATCGACAACCGGCTTTCCCCTGAAATCCTTGAATGGGACATGCTCTTCAACAGGGAATCTGGAGGTATAGGCCGGTGTCACCAGTGATGTCACTGCCTCTTTCAGTTCTCTGAGTTTGGGATACTTCATTTCACTTCCTCCCTGTAATCATCTTTCACACTTCTCTTATCAAGCTTTGCCCCGAAGTGGTATGCTCCCCTGACGAGGGCATGAGCTGCCACCGTAGCGGTAAAGAAGAGGATAGGTATGGCCACCAGGGCCCTGAAGCCCGCTCCTCCTATACCGAAGTGTACGAGTACGCCCAGAAGAATGCTGCAGCATCCCAGGGTTACACACTTGGTGGCTGCCTGCAGCCTGTTGTAGACATCCGGAAGTCTTATCAGCCCCAGACACCCGAAGATGTTGAAGAGGACTCCTACCGATATTAAGATTATGGCTGCCATATCATTCGTTCAGTTTTTTCCCGCCAAGGTATTTTGCCAGTGTGAGTGTCCCGATAAAGCTCAGTATCACCCATGCGATTCCAATATCCAGTATGAAGGCCCTTTCGGTCTGTACGGCAATTATTCCGCAGATACCGACCACGAGTATCCCGAAGATATCAATGCCCACCATCCTGTCAGGTATTGTCGGGCCCCTGATGATTCGGTACAGGCAGGGAGCACAGAGGGCAATCTGTATGTAAAGCAGTATGTTCAGCAAACCGGTCATTCCGCAAACTTTTTTATGTATTCTTCAAACCGCCCCGTTATCATCCTGGTGTACAGAGCCGGGTCTTCACTTCTTATGAATATCCAGTGTATGTACATCTCATCGCCGATGATGTCAACGGTGATGGTTCCGGGAGTCATGGTAATTGAGTTGGCGAGCAGAGTTCTGGCGAAGTCTGACTTCAGCGTTGTTTTTACCTTTACTATTCCAGGCTTTATGGGCATTGCCGGATGGAGTACACGGTATGCAACATCAAAGTTGGCCTTTATGCAGGCCCAGATGAACGATACCAGGTAGACGGTGAACCAGAACCAGCGCCGGGGTTGCAGGAATTTTCCCACATTGTGGAAATAATACCTTCCGAAGATAGCAGCCGTGATGGCTGATGCAACGACTCCTGCAGCTATGTTGGGCAGTGTGAACCTGAAGGTCACCAGGAGCCAGAAGATCATTGATAATATGAATATTCCCAGGTATCTCATATCACATTCCGGTTATCTGTGAGGAATATTTCATCTGGTCAATCAGGATGTCAGTTGCAGGGGTAAGCACCGCATCACGTATTCCCGGGAGGGCCAGCAGGCTGAGAAGAAGGCAGACCACAGCCAGGGTGATCATGCTGAGCAGCATCGGTACGGGAACTTCCCTGATCTCTTTCCTTATCTTTACCTGCTCTCCGTTGTGGAAGGCGTAGCGCTGGAACTTCATGAATGAGGCCAGGGTGATTATGCTGACGACGGCAGCAAGGGCTGCCAGGAGGTAGAAACGACCCATCACCGCAGCAACTATTATGATCAGCTTGCTGAAGAAGCCGTTGAACGGGGGTATCCCGGATATTGAAAGAGAGGCGGCGAGGGAGGTGGCCGAGGTCACCGGCATTGATTTCCCCAATCCACCCATCTCATGGAGATCCCGGGTTCCGGCAGAATATTCAATTGCTCCTGCATTTAGAAAGAGCAGCCCCTTGAATGCGGCGTGGTTGACCATATGAAAGATGCCGCCGGTAATGGCCAGGGCGGCCACTTCGGGCCTTATCCCTCTTGCCAGGAGCATCATACCAATCCCTGCTGACATCACCACATAGCCCATCTGGCTTATGCTGTGGTAGGCAAGCAACCGCTTTATATCCCACTGCCCTATGGCAAGGAGAACACCCACAGCCATTGAGAGAGCCCCCAGTGTGGTTATAAGAACCGCCATCGCCTCTGTTATTTCGAACATATTGAAGAAAAGGCGGATTATGACGTAAATGCCGACAGCCTTTATAAGTACACCTGAGAGCATGGCAGAGATGGGTGAGGGGGCGGATGAGTGAGCATCGGGCAGCCAGGCGTGAAACGGAATTATTGCAGCCTTAAGACCGAATCCTGTCAGAAGAAGGATCTGCACCAGGAGATAATAGCCTTTTTCATGACCCTGGCTGAAAACGGTCCTGATATCGGCAATATTCAGTGTTTTGGCTCCCCAGTAAATAAAACCGATTGCAAACAGTACCATAAATGATGCCACTGCTCCAAGAACCTGGTATTTCAGCGTAGCCTCAAGCTCATTCTTTTCCACCCCGAAGGCCACAAGAGCATAGGATGAGATGGCTGAGATTTCGAGGAAGACAAAAATATTGAAGATGTCACCGCTGAGCACCACCCCGTTCATACCTGCTATCATAAGACAGAAGAGTGCATAGAAGTAGTTTTCTGAGGTATATCTTGCTATATATGAAACAGAGTAAAGAACGGAAAGCAGCCCTATGAAGCTGATTATGCACAGCACCAGTGCCGAGAAGCCGTCATGGACAAGGTGAATGCCTATCGCGACTCCGTTTACGGGCTCCCAGCCACCCATGATATAAACAGACCTGTCATCCCCTCCGGCAATCAGCAACCAGAAGCTGATGAAGGCAGTAATGAGCAGGGTAGCAAGAGCCATGTACCTGGGAATGGCGGTGATGAACCTGCCAATAATAATTGTCAGGAACGCGCCTGCCAGGGGTATGGCCACAAGTAGCGGTATCAGCGGATTCATCATTTACCCTCTTAAGTTCTTTATCTCACGAATGTCAAATGTTCCGTATTTCCTGTAAATCCTGATGATCACCGCCATCAGCATGGCTGTTGTTGCCAGTCCGATAACGATGGCAGTGAGCACCATGGCCTGGGGCAGGGGGTCAACATAGGTCTGCACAGGGTCAGCCACGTCAACGATAGGGGCAACGCCACCCTCCCTGTAACCTGTCAGGGCCAGGAAGAGGAAACAGCTGAATTCCATGACAGACAGGGAGATGGCTATCTTCACCAGGTTTCTCCTGGTGATCACGCCGTAGAGGCCTGTAAGGAAAAGCACGAAGCAGAGCCAGTAAGCAGTCATTTCAACACCTCCTCTTTAAATATTACCAGCGCCAGGAAAATCGTAAGTATGGAAGCGGCTACCTCAATGCCGACAAAGATGTTGTAGAGAGGCAGGAGTCCGGCACTGACCAGCTCGCCTGGTGTACCGTGAGGAAGCCAGTTGTCGAAGAAGATCCCGGCACCCGCTACGAGTCCGGACAGGGCAAGGAAGAGGACAATCAGGATTGCAAGGTTCTCGTAAAGGGTGGACCCGCGCTCTTCCCTTACCAGGTGAAGGAAATCGCTTCCGAATGCAAGTATCAGCAGGATGAATGCTCCTGCCAGGATAACCCCGCCGGCAAAACCTCCCCCGGGGGTAAGATGGCCGTGAAGGATTATATATATTCCGTACAGGAAGATTATGCCGGCTATCAGCTGTGTGGTCTTCTTTACTATGACTGTCATTCCGTTCATTTTCCGTCCTGTTTATTCTGTGTCAATAGTCAGTCTCAAATGTATGTTTCTGTCAGAGCCGGTTTTCAGCAATCAGCCGCGGCTCATACAATCTGCCAGTCACCCCTTTCTTCCCTTTATTCTCAGTATTGTCAGCACACCCATTACCGCAGTAACCAGAACGGTTGCCTCGCCGAGGGTATCATATCCCCTGAAGTCAAAGACCACGCCGGTGACCAGGTTGACGCTGCCGGTTCTCTCAACCGCGCCGTTCATATATGCATCAGCCATCCTTACTGTATGATCTCCGAGGGGGGCCAGGTCAGATGATGCAATCCTCAGGAACCAGAACATGATAAGGAGGATGAATACAGCGGTGCCTGCCGTGACCCATGCCCGGGAGTCAAACTTCCCGTAGGCTTCCACACGTGAGCTGTCAAGCACCACTGCCACCATGATGATCAGGGTGATTGTCTCAACCACTATCTGCACGATAGCCAGGTCAGGGGCCCTCAGCAGGAGGAAGCAGATCACAAGGCTGTAGCCGACAATGCCGCCGGCGATCACGGCCGAGAGCAGGTCCCTGGCATGGATGGCATACAATGCCCCCAGTATCATGAATCCTGTTATTATCGAAATTGCCAGTTCCATCGTTCCTTTTGTCAGATCATTATCAGCAACATTATTATAAGTCCGGCACAGACCCATATCACATATGCCGGGAGTACTCCGGTATGGGCACTTCCAAGCTTTCCGCTGAGCCAGAGAACGCCCTGTTTTGAGATGTCGTAGATGTCAAAGGCCTTTGCTTCGGCTCTCCTGTAAATCCGGGAGAACAGGCCGAATTCGGTAAATGTCTTGTAGAACTCGGGAGTTGGATAGGATGCCCCCAGTTTTTCGATCTTTTCTCCTCCTATGAATACATCCCCGGTCCTGAATCGCTTCTTACCCATGGCGAGGTAAATGAGGAATCCGAGAATAATGGAAACAAGTACAAGGAGAGAGACCGTTGACGAGCTCCATAACCCGCTGAAGGCAAAGGTCCCCACAACGGGAGTGAAGAGCTTCGGTATCACTGTCCCTGTTGCAAAGACTCCGAAGAAAATACAGATAACAGCAAGCAGGGCCATTGGCAGCCACATAAGGAACGGGACTTCCCTGATCCCTGCCATGGCGGGATCCTTTCTGCCAAGAAAGACACCACCAATAAATTTTACGAAGCTGGCCAGGGTGAGAGCTGATCCGAGAACTGCCAGTCCGAGCCATAGTATCCATAGCTGGCTGGCAATGCCTGTTCCGGTACCTGATTCGATGATACCCTGGTAAATCATCCATTTTGAGGCGAAGCCGTTGAACGGCGGAACGCCCGAGATAGACATGGCGAATACCAGGGCGGAAGCAAATGTGACAGGCATTGCTGCTGACAGACCTCCCAGGTCACTGATGTCATTCCTGCCAGTCTG
>SBFZ01000431.1 GCA_006227095.1 Bacteroidota bacterium
AAGTCAGCCCTCTCATACAAGGCAAAAGAGAACAAAATCATCGTCCTCGAAGACTTCTCATTCGATGTTCCGAAGACTTCACAAATGGCCGGTATGAGCGTAAACCTCAACCTTTCAAGGAAAAATTCACTTATTGTTTTACCGGAACAAAATAAAAACATATATTTGTCATCTCGAAATTTGCAGGGAGTTGAAGTTGTAACTATCAGTGATTTAAACACTTACAGTATAATGAAAGCTTCAACTCTGGTGCTTACGGAGAGCGCAGTTGATGTTTTGCAGTCAACATTCTAAACCAGGAGCAGAGATATGGAAATATTGATTAAACCCATAGTGACCGAGAAGATGACCAGCCAGGGTGAGAAGTTCAACCGGTATGGTTTCCTGGTCGACCGTAAAGCCAACAAGCTGGAGATCAAGAAGGCAGTGGAGGATCTTTACGGGGTCAGTGTTGAGTCTGTGAACACCATCAATTACGGTGGCAAGACGAAGACCCGTTATACCAAGAGTGGTATGATGAAGGGCCGGACGGCAGCAACCAAGAAGGCTGTTGTCACTCTCGCCAAAGGAGAGACTATAGATTTTTACAGCAACATTTAATATAATATGGCAGTCAGAAAGATCAAGCCTGTAACACCAGGCCAGAGACATAAGATCGCGAGTACCTTTGAGGAGGTTACACGTGACACGCCGGAGAAATCCTTGCTCGCGCCGCTCAAGAAGTCAGGAGGAAGGAACGTTAACGGCAGACGGACCATGAGGTACATTGGCGGCGGCCACAAGAAGATGTACCGTGTGATCGATTTTCAGAGGACCAAGGACGGCGTTGCCGCGAAGGTCACATCGATCGAGTATGATCCGAACCGCACGGCACGTATTGCCCTTCTTACCTATGAAGATGGTGAGAAGAGCTATATCATTGCCCCGAACGGACTGAAGGTGGGCCAGGAGCTCATGTCAGGAAAAACGGCAGCGCCCGAAGTTGGCAATACCCTTTTCCTTGGAGACATTCCCCTTGGTACCATTGTTCACAACATTGAACTGAAGCCTGGCAGGGGTGCTGCCCTTGCACGCAGTGCAGGAACCTTTGCACAGCTGGCTGCCCGTGACGGCAAGTATGCCATCATCAAGCTTCCTTCGGGAGAGACAAGGATGGTGCTTACCTCATGCCGTGCTACCATCGGAACTGTTTCGAACACTGACCACAACCAGGAGAGATCAGGTAAGGCAGGGCGCAAGCGCTGGCTGGGCCGCAGGCCGAGAACCAGGGGTGTTGCAATGAACCCGGTTGACCACCCCATGGGCGGTGGTGAAGGAAGAGCCTCAGGAGGTCATCCGCGCTCACGCCGCGGTATGCCTGCAAAGGGTTTCAAGACCAGGAGCCGTACCAAGTATTCGAACAAGCATATTATTGAAAGAAGGAAAAAATAATTGATACGATGAGCAGATCTATTAAAAAAGGCCCATTCATTGACCTTCACCTTGGCAAAAAGGTTGACGCAATGAATGACGGAGGAAAGAAAACTGTGATCAAGACCTGGTCGAGAAGATCAGTTATTTCTCCCGACTTTGTTGGACACACGCTGGCAGTGCATAACGGAAACAAGTTTATACCTGTTTACATTACCGAGAACATGGTTGGTCATAAGCTGGGTGAGTTTGCCCCTACCCGCACCTTCCGCGGTCATGGTGGAAAACAGAAATAGGTAATGTGGCATAAAAACTGAAAAAGAATCAGAAATGGGTGCAAGAAAAAGAATAAGCGCCGGCGCCAGGAAGGAAGCCGCAAAAGAGAGGACTCAGGCCGTTCTTCGCAATGTCCCGACCTCACCGCGCAAAATGAGGCTGGTCACCGATCTTATCAGGGGCCAGGAAGTGAACAAGGCTCTTGATATCCTGAAGTTCAGCAAGCAGGAAGCTTCACGCAGGCTTGAAAAACTCCTCCTCTCGGCCATAGCCAACTGGCAGGCCAAGAATGAAGGGGTACGCCTTGAGGAGAGCAACCTCTATGTGAAAGAGGTTCAGGTTGACGGAGGCCGCATTCTGCGCCGTATCCAGCCTGCCCCCCAGGGAAGGGCTTACCGCATACGCAAGAGATCAAACCATGTAACCCTTGTGCTGGGTAGCAGGAAACAGGAAGTTGAAAACATTTCAGAGTAAACAATGGGACAAAAAGTTAATCCGATAGGCAACAGAGTAGGAATCATCAGGGGATGGGACTCAAACTGGTATGGTGGCAATGACTTCTCAGGGAAGCTTGTTGAAGACACCAAAATCAGGGAATACCTGAATGCCAGGCTGGCCAAGGCAAGTCTTTCAAAGATCGTAATTGAACGGACTCTCAAGCTCATAACCGTCACCGTAAACACGGCACGCCCGGGTATCATCATCGGCAAGGGAGGCCAGGAGGTTGACAAGCTCAAGGAAGAGCTCAAGAAGATTACGAAGAAAGAGGTGCAGATAAACATCTTCGAGGTCAAGCGCCCCGAGCTTGATGCTGCGATAGTTGCCGGCAACATTGCACGCCAGGTCGAAGGCAAGATCTCCTACCGCCGTGCCATCAAGATGGCAATAGCCTCAACGATGCGCATGGGCGCCGAAGGTATCAAGGTTGTGATTTCAGGCAGGCTCGGCGGCGCCGAGATGGCCCGTAACGAAACCTACAAGGATGGCAGGATCCCTCTTCATACCTTCCGTGCTGACATTGACTACGCCCTTGGCGAAGCCCTCACCAAAGTGGGCCTCATAGGTATCAAGGTGTGGATATGCAACGGAGAAGTGTACGGCAAGCGTGACCTCAGCCCCAACATCGGTGCCAAGAGTGTCAAGGGCGGCAAGGCTCCCACCGGCGGCTTCAGGAAAAAGGGCGGCGGTGACCGTGACCGTGACCGTGGTGACCGCGGAGACCGTAACCGTGACCGCGGAGACCGCGGAAGCAACAAGGAATCGAGATAAGTATATAACAGATTAATAATACAGAGCGATGTTACAACCGAAGAAGACCAAGTTCAGGAGGAGCCAGAAGGGCAGGATGAAAGGCAATGCCCAGAGAGGCAATCAGCTGGCATTCGGATCATTTGGCATCAAAACCCTCGAGGAGGCATGGATCACCGGCCGTCAGCTTGAGGCTGCACGCCAGGCTGTGACCCGTCACATGAAACGTGAGGGACAGATTTGGATCCGCGTTTTCCCTGACAAACCTATAACCAAAAAGCCTGCAGAGGTGCGTATGGGTAAAGGTAAAGGTGCACCCGAAGGTTTCGTGGTGCCTGTAACCCCCGGCCGCATTATCATCGAGGCCGAAGGTGTTCCCTTCGAAGTGGCCAAGGAAGCACTCCGCCTTGCAGCAGGTAAACTGCCAGTGGCAACAAAGTTCGTGGTGCGCCATGATTATGCTGAGGAATAAAAAAACAGAGCAATGAAGAGTTCAGAAATTAGAGAATTAAGCAACCAGGAGCTTCTCGAACGTATTGACAACGAGAAGACCGCACTCGTGCGCATGAAACTCAACCACGCAATCTCCCCCCTTGAAAATCCGCAGAAAATCAAGGAGAGCAGGAAGACCGTTGCCAGGCTCATGACTGAGAAGCGCAAGAGAGAGATGAATGAGAATAAAAAATAGCCCTATCATCATGGAAGAAAGGAATCTTAGAAAAGAGCGTATAGGTGTTGTCGTCAGCAACAAGATGGACAAGTCTATCGTCGTGGCCATTCACAGAAAGGTCAAGCACCCGATCTATGGCAAGTTCGTCAGCAAGACAAAGAAACTTATGGCTCACGATGAGGAAAACAGCTGCAACATCGGTGATACGGTGCGCATAATGGAAACCAGGCCCCTCAGCAAAAGCAAGTCCTGGAGATTGGTTGAAATAATTGAAAGAGCTAAGTAATTATGATACAGCAGGAAAGCAGGTTGACTGTAGCCGATAATACCGGTGCCAAGGAAGTCCTTTGCATCAGGGTGCTCGGCGGAAGCAAGAAGAGGTATGCAAGCGTGGGTGACAAGATAGTTGTCTCCGTCAAGAGCGCTCTTCCCTCAGGTGAAGCAAAGAAAGGTACGGTAAGCAGGGCAGTGGTTGTAAGGACAAAGAAGGAGATACGCCGTGCTGACGGTTCCTATATCCGCTTTGATGACAATGCCGTGGTGCTTCTCACCAACCAGGATGAAGTGCGCGGTACGCGTATCTTCGGTCCCGTGGCCAGGGAGCTCCGTGACAAGTACATGAAGATCGTCTCACTTGCACCTGAAGTGTTATAATCGTTAAACTGACACCCGATGCAGAAGAAATTACACATCAAAAAGGGAGACACAGTGGCCGTCATTGCCGGTGAATCCAAAGGACAGAAAGGACGTGTCCTCGAGGTAGACAGGGAAAAGAACAAGGCGCTGGTGGAAGGGATCAACCTGGTATCAAAGCATACCAAACCCAATGCCAAGGCCCCGCAGGGCGGAATCCTCAAGAAGGAAGCCCCCGTACACATCTCAAACCTCATGGTCATTGACCCTGCAAGCGGTAAACCCACACGTGTGGGCCGCAAGCTGAATGACAAGAACAAACTGGTACGTTATGCCAAAAAATCAGGAGAGGAGATCAAGTAATGTATACGCCTGCTTTAAAGACCAAATATAAGAGTGAGATCACGCCTGCTCTGATGAAGCAGTTTAACTACAAAACTGTCATGCAGGTGCCCCGTCTTGAAAAGATTGTTATCAACCAGGGACTGGGTCAGGCCATTGCCGACAAGAAACTGCTTGAGATGGGCCAGAAGGAGGTTTCCGATATCGCCGGACAGAAGGCGGTGCAGACCATCTCCAGGAAGGATATTTCAAACTTCAAGCTCCGCAAGAGCATGCCCATCGGCGTTATGGTCACGCTCCGCAAGGACCGCATGTACGAATTCCTCGAGAGGCTCATTGCAGTGGCTCTGCCGCGCATACGTGACTTCAAGGGAGTAGGTGCAAAACTCGACGGCCGCGGCAACTATACCCTCGGCATCACCGAACAGATCATCTTCCCGGAGATTGACCTCGACAAGATCGCCAAGATCATGGGACTGCAGATAACCTTCGTCACCACCGCACAGAGTGACGAGGAAGCTTATGCCCTGCTTAAAGAATTCGGAATTCCCTTTAAAAACAAGTAAACAGATCGGAATATGGCTAAGGAATCAATGAAAGCCCGCGAAGTCAAACGCGCAAAACTTGCCAAGAGGTACGCCGCCAAGAGAGCCGCGCTCAAAGCTGAAGGCAACTACATTGCCATGAGCACACTGCCGCGCAACTCAAACCCAATCAGGCAGCGCAACAGGTGCAAGCTCACCGGCAGGCCCAGGGGGTACATGAGACAGTTTGGCATTAGCAGGATTACCTTCAGGGAAATGGCTTCAAAAGGGCTCATCCCGGGCGTAAGAAAAGCAAGCTGGTAACAACCGAGATATAAACAATAAATCATAATATAAGATGACAGATCCAATAGCAGATTTTCTTACAAGGGTAAGGAATGCCATCAAAGCCGGCCACAAAGTGGTTGAGACACCGGCTACCGGCCTGACGAAGGATATCACAAGGATACTCTACGATAAAGGATATATCCTCAGCTATAAGTTCATTGACGATAACCTGCAGGGGAAAATCAAGATCGCCCTCAAGTATCATCCCAAAACCAAGCTGCCTGCTATCAAGCAGATTCAGAGGGTGAGCCGTCCGGGCCTGAGGAGATATGCCGGTGTTGATGAACTTCCGAGGGTCCTCAACGGACTGGGAATAGCCATTCTCTCGACTTCTCACGGTGTAATGACCGAGAAAGAGGCAGCCAGGGAGAATGTCGGAGGTGAAGTAGTATGTTATGTTTACTAAACAGGAGGAATTCAAATGTCACGAATAGGAAAATTACCTGTAAACCTGCCATCAGGCGTCACCATTACCGTTGGTGATGACAACGTGGTCAGTGTTAAAGGCCCCCTGGGAACCCTGTCGCAGAAGGTTGACAGTGATATAAGGGTGGAGGTTCAGAATAACGAGATAATTCTTTCAAGGCCCAATGACGAGAAGCGCCTGAAATCGCTTCACGGACTCTACAGGGCTCTCATAGCCAACATGGTTGTGGGCGTTTCAAAAGGGTACAGGAAGGATCTTGAGCTTGTTGGCGTCGGTTATCGCGCAGAAGCCAACGGCCAGCGTCTTGAGATGAGCCTGGGCTATTCGCATGATATAATCATGGAACTGCCGCAGGAGATAAAGGTTGAAACCAAGACAGAAAAGAGGAGCAACCCGGTTATCACTCTCTCAAGCATTGACAAGCAGCTCATTGGCCATGTCGCAGCAAAAATCAGGTCACTGCGTCCGCCTGAGCCGTATAAGGGCAAGGGTATCAAATTCGTGGGCGAACAGCTCAGGAGAAAAGCCGGTAAATCGGCTGGTGTGTAACATGATTAAATTTTGAAGTCATGGCTTTATCAAAGACAGAAAAGAGAGAAAAGATCAAACTGAGAATCCGCAAGCGGATCAGGGGAACAGCCGGAAAACCAAGGATATCGGTGTTCCGCAGTAACAAACAGATATATGCCCAGGCTGTTGATGATGTCAACGGCGTGACACTGGCTGCCGCTTCCTCACGGGAGAAGGAGATAGCTACAGTCACCGGGAAGAAAAAGAGCGAGGTGGCTGTGCTGGTAGGCAAGCGCCTGGCCGCAGTATGCAGGGAGAAGGGCATTGAGACCGTTGTCTTTGACAGAAGCGGATACCAGTATCATGGCAGGGTTAAATCATTAGCTGACGGAGCTCGCGAAGGCGGCTTAAAATTCTAATCAGTATGGCATACGGAATAAAGAGAGTAAAGAACAGCGATCTTGAACTTACCGACAGGCTGGTAAGCATCCAGAGAGTAACCAAAGTAACCAAGGGAGGACGCACCTTCAGCTTTTCAGCCATCGTGGTTGTCGGTGATGAGAAAGGCATTGTGGGCCACGGCCTGGGTAAGGCAAGTGAAGTAACCACCGCCATCGCCAAGGGTATCGAAGACGCCAAGAAAAACCTCATCAGGGTACCGGTACACAAGGCTACCATTCCCCATGAGCAGTATGGCAAGTTCGGCGGTGCCTATGTCTTCATCAAACCTGCTACCGAAGGTACCGGTATCAAGGCCGGTGGTGCAATGCGCGCCGTGCTTGAGAGCGTGGGTGTGAAGAACGTGCTCGCCAAATCAAAGGGGTCATCGAACCCCCATAACCTGGTGAAGGCTACCATCGCCGCACTGCTTGAACTGCGTGATGCCAGCACCGTGGCTGACCACAGGGGAGTGACCCTTGAAAAAGTGTTTAACGGTTAGTAATATCAGATTATCATGGCAAAAGTCAGAATAACCCAGATCAAGAGCAAGATAGGCCAGCCCGAGTCACAGAAGAAGATACTCGCAGCACTGGGCCTGAGGAAGATGCACCAGACTGTTGAGCACGAAGATTCCCCGAATATCATGGGCATGGTCAGCAAACTGAAGCACCTGGTCAAGGTAGAGAAACTCTAAGGTATTAACAGCATTATATATTTCGCTATGGATTTAAGCAATTTAAAACCGGCCCCCGGATCGGTCAAAAAGGAAAAGCGCATCGGGCGAGGTGAAGGATCAGGCCACGGAGGCACATCAACCCGCGG
>SBFZ01000188.1 GCA_006227095.1 Bacteroidota bacterium
TTCGAGGTTTCCGAAGTCGAAACGGCGTGTGTCCGGTTCAGGATAGATCTCATCCACTGAAGGGACAAACACAAAATCATTTTCCCTGAGCACTCCTGAAAGCATCTTCAGGTCTGCCTCCAGGGTACGGGGGTATTTGACAAGGTCATCCGGGTCATTGAACTGGGTGGGGTTGACGAAGATGCTCACGGCCACCATACGGCAGCTCTCCACTGCCTTTTTCACCAGCGTGAGATGACCCTCGTGCAGTGCTCCCATGGTGGGCACTATGCCGGGGTTGCGCAGTGCGATGGTTCTGTAGTGGTCCCTGACTTCCTTGACCGTTGCAAGTACTTTCATGGCTGTTGCAGTTTTCAGAAATGCGGACCTGTTATCCTGTTTTAAGGCAGTCCGGCAATGCAAAATAACACCATTTTGTCGGTAACCCGTTGTATTTAAGCTTGGAAATTAATTCTGTTTTTTTTATTATCTTTGCACTCTGATGTAATACTTAGGTATATCGGGAGGTATTAATGGAGAGCAGAAGGGTACTGTTTGTTTCACAGGAGATCATGCCTTATCTTGGTGAGACTAAGCTTTCAAAGATCAGCCGTGATCTGCCGCAGGGCATACAGGAAAGGGGGAAGGAGATCAGGACATTCATGCCCCGGTACGGCTCAATCAATGAGAGGAGAAACCAGCTTCATGAGGTCATCCGTCTTTCAGGGATGAATCTCATCATTGATGATACCGACCATCCCCTCATCATCAAGGTAGCCTCGATCCAGAGTGCACGCATGCAGGTTTACTTCATTGACAACGATGATTATTTCCAGCGCAAGCACACTGTGGCTGATTCTTCCGGCAATGAGTATGAAGACAATGATGAGAGGGCAATCTTTTTTGCACGGGGAGTCATTGAGACGGTGCGGAAACTGCGCTGGAGCCCTGATATAGTACACTGCCACGGCTGGCTTGCTTCTCTCGTGCCACTTTACCTCAGGAAAATTTATTCGGATGACCCGGTGTTCAGCAAGGTTAAATCAGTATATTCGGTTTACAATAACGGGTTTAAAAAGCCGTTAAAATCTTCACTGTCCGATAAGCTTATCGCAGACGGCATAGAGGCCGGTGCTCTCGGCGCAATCAGCGGCAGCGCAGACTTTCTCAGCCTGACGGCACTTGCTGCAGAACACTCTGACGGCGTCATTTTCGGGTGTGAGAAGATTGACGAACAGGTGAAGAAAAAAATCGCCGCCATGGGAAAGCCTCTGCTTGATTACCAGGGAGAGGAGAATTATATAGATGCTTACAATGACTTTTATGACAAACTCCTTCTGGAACCAGCAAAATAAAAACCACAGCACTCCCCGCCAGGGAATGCGGAAAATCATACTGCCCCTTATCGCACTGCTCATCCCAGCCCTCTTCTCCTGCTCGAAAGACCCGGTGAGAATAGGACTTGACCTGCTGCCTGACAGTGACTTCATTGAGGTATGGTCAACAGATACCGTAGGCATCAGGGCATACACCATGTACAATGAGGAGTCACTCTCATCTGACAGTACCAGGATGATTGCCGGATCACTCTATGATTCCTATTTCGGAACGACAAACTGTGACTTTGTGACACAGCTCAGGGTAATGAGCCCGTGGCCCGCAAGGGCATTCACCGTTGACTCGGTGAAACTTACATTCGTCCCGTCAAAGGTCTCCGGAGATACCACCGCAGTCCACTACATGAGGATATGCGAAACCGGCACGTTGCTCACCGACACTACTGACTACTACTCGGCACAGGACCCTGACACGATCAACTTCCTGGGACAATACCTGCTCCCCAAGCTGGTTGCAAACACGGCAGTGGCAATCAAACTTGACAACTGGGTGGGCGATTACCTGATGAGGGATACAACACAGTTCTACCCTGCATCGGATTTCTACAAGGAATTTTTCAAGGGTCTGTGGTTCGGGATAAAGAGTGAGACAAGCCCCATCATGGTGGAGATGGATGCATCCGTGACCGCCAGTATCGAGCCTCTTGCCATTACCGTATTCTATCATTCAGATACTCTAAGCTACAATTACTCCTTTGTGGCCACCCACAGGGCCGTGAACTACAACAGGTTCACCCATGACCGCACAACCGCAGAACCAGGAAAGGAAATTATCCATGTCAATGACATGGTGACTGATACCGCCGTTTACCTGCAGACATACCAGGGAGTATATGTGAAACTCGATATGCCCTCTCTGGAGCCTTTCAGGAATGTCGATAACCTGGCTGTAAACAAGGCGAGGATCATTGCCCCTGTGCATTTAGATGGTGAAACCTACAAGGAGAGCAATATGCCTCCGCGCATATATGTACGCTACCGCAACAGCGAGGGAAGGGAACTGCCGATACCTGACCTCCTGCATGACGTCAGCTTCATGGATGGCACCTATTACAGTGAGAAAGACTCCTACCTCTTCAATATAACCACATTTGTCCAGAAATACCTCGACGGTGAGATAGAGGAACCCTCCGTGGAATTCTTCCTTCCGCTCACAGCAACACAGAACGTGATCTTCAAGGCCAACTCCAACGAGCCGGCCTTCAAACTGGAGTTCGCGTACACAGTATATTGATTAATAA
>SBFZ01000308.1 GCA_006227095.1 Bacteroidota bacterium
ACCTGCCATAAAATGAAACCGAATTTCAGAGTGAGAGGTAAACGACGTCCGCCGTAACATGAATCACCCCGTTGTTTGGTTCAATGTTTGAGGTGATGATTGTCCAGCTCTTTTTCGTTCCCTGGTTGATAACCCCCTGGTAACTTGTATTGTGTGAGAGATACATTACCGAACCACTCTCAGTGGGATATGCAATTGGGTTATTGCTCGGAAGCAGTTCCGGATCGGTAAATATCACCCGTGCGTTGACAATGTGATACTTGAGTACCGATTCAAGGGTGGCGACAGGTATTGCCTGGATATTTGCATAACTGTTCGTCTTCATGTAAGCCCTGAAAGCACTGTTTCTGGGGGCAATGAAGGTCCTTTCCGTGGTTCCGGAGTAGAGGCTCTGAAGACCTGTGGCGACTATTGCCTCTTCCATCAGTGAGAGTGAGTCGGTAGTCTGTATGAACACCCATGCGTTCATGTTTACCTTACCGCCGGGATTGCCATATTCATATTCGTAATCCGGCTGTATCTCACATGAAACAAGCAGTGCTGCAAGGGCAACCGGTGCAAGCAGCATCCTCAGAAGCTGCATTTTTCTATTCCTGGTTTTTATATTTTCCATGTCATTAGTCTTTGATGATTGACAACTCAGCTCTATTGATAGAACGGGTTCTGTTCAAGATTCGGATTCTTGTTGAGAGAGTTCTGATGTATTGGCCATACGATGTTGGCCTCATTGCTGAGTCCGTTTATCGGACCCATTGTTGAGATGGCCTTACCGGTGCGGACAAGGTCAAACCAGCGGTGTCCTTCAAAACAGAGCTCCACTGACCTTTCCTGGAGTATAGCCGATTCGAGGTCGCCGTACATTGCAATGGCATCAGCCTCGGTGGCAAATGAGGGCAGGCCGGCACGGGTTCTGATTGCGTTCAGCAGTGAGAGCGCTTCCGTCTTGTTGGCGGCACCACCAATCTTGTTGAGAGCCTCGGCCCTGAGCAACATAATGTCAGCAAGCCTTGTCAGAATGATATTCTGTTTTGCGGGTGTCGAGATCTCATCACTGACACCGCGTCCAAGGTATTTCCATATAGCCTTGGGATCAGCCGGAACCATGTCATACACGAAGTCCTCCCTGAGATCACCATCTTCAATGGAAGCTTTCCATTTGACGGAAGGAGTGTAGATTGCATATGAACCGATGGCATAAAGGATCCTCAGTCCGTTTGTCTCAGTATCATTGTAACCGACCTCGAAAATACTTTCCTTGGAATAGCTGTTGGAGAACATCTTACCCCAGTCAGCTATCGGAACCAGCGAATACAGGGTATTTGACATGACGAGTGATGACGTTGCCAGTGCTTCGGTGTACTTGTGTCTCCACATATAGACCTGTGTCAGAAATGCATTGGCTGAACCTTTGGTAAACATTATCCTGTCATTGTTGCTGTTGAATTTTTCAATGCAGTTTTCAGCAGCATATTTGAAGTCTTCCTCCACCTGGTCAAGAATAATTTCCTTATCGGTTTTTCCGATGAAAATATCCTGGTCAATTGAGGTATAAGGCTCAGTGATGAATGGTACGTTACCCCATACCCTTACCAGGTAGAAGTAGGCAAGGGCCCTCAGTGCCCGGGCCTGACCTACCAGTTGCATGCCGGCAGGATCATCATCCTCATATACTCCGGGAATGTATGCAATGGCATAGTTTGCCCTGCTTACCATACGATAGAGGGCAGTCCAGTCAGCCGACGAGGCTGTATTGGTGAGGTTGTTCGAGAGCAGGGTGAGTGATTCGCCTGTCTGTGCAGTCTGCACATTGTCAGCCCTTCCTTCGCCCCAGTAACAGAAGTTATAGCTGAATACTGACTGGGCAGCATCATAGATACCGTATACACCGGCCTGCGCATCCGCAGTGGTCTTGTAAAACCCTGACGCGGAGAAGCTGCTCACGGGATCCTTGTCAAGGATGTCGGTACAGGCAGTCACCTGCATAAGCAGTATGACCGCTATAGCTGTTTTTATATATTTCAATTTCATAATTCTCTGTATTTTAGAATTCCACATTGAGACCAAAGATCAGGGTACGGCTCTGGGGATATGCTCCCTCGTCAACACCTACCTGCAGCCCCTCATAAGAGTTCACCTCCGGGTCATAGCCCGTATAATGTGTGAAGGTCAGAAGATTCTCACCCGTGACATAGGCACGGACCCTGCTGATTCCGGCTTTGGAAGTTATGGCTTTTGGCAGGGTATATGAGAATGTTACATTCTTTAACCTGAGGTAAGAACCGTCTTCCACCCACCTGTCTGAAACCCTCAGGTATTCATTCCTCTTCGGGTCATTGCGGACCGGAGCGGGATAGTCAGTCACGTCACCCTGCTCCCTCCACCTGTTGAGTGCATCTGTTGATACGTTGTTGTAGGCAAAAACCCAGTTCCTCATGTTGTTCAGATGGCTGTAGATGTCATTGCCGTAGCAGAACTGAAGGAAGACATTAAGTGAGAAGTTCTTGTATGAGAAGTCGTTGTTGAAGCCGCCTGCAAAAAGAGGCTGGGCATCACCGATTATCTGCTTGTCTTCGTCATTGATGATATTGTCACCATTCAGGTCATCCCAGATCGGGTCACCGCCGATGAATGGCTTGCCGGTGGCTGATCCGAACCTTACCTGGTTCACGTTGTCTTCATCACGGGCATATACACCGAGGAACTTCCAGCCGTAGAATGTTCCGATTGGCTGCCCTTCCTGCAGGATATGATATGTTCCGTTCTGGATATAGCCGTTGGTCAGCACTTCATCAGGGAGATCCACAACCTCGTTCCGGTTGAATCCTATGTTGAAGCTGCTTGACCACTGGAATTCACGGTTTATGTTGTGGGTGTTGATGGCAAACTCCATCCCCCTGTTTGAAATATCACCTATGTTGCGTGTGATGTACCCAAAACCGGTGGTCTCAGGAATAGGAACCGCAAAGAGAAGATCTGAGGTATTCTTGATGTAGAAGTCGCCCACGAAGCTCACGCGGTTATTGAACATTGCGAGGTCAAACCCGAGGTTGTACTGGGTGGTTACCTCCCACCTGAGCCCCTGGTTCGGCATGACGGTAGGAGATGCTCCCGAATAGGTGAGGTAGTTGGTACCTATTGCGAATTCACCTCCCGAGACATAATTGGGGATTGCCTCGTTTCCGGTCTGGCCTATGCTGAGCCTGAGTTTTCCGTCATCGAGGAACCCGAGGCCATCGGCGAATGATTCATCGGAGAACCTCCAGGCAGCAGATGCTGAAGGGAAGTAACCGAACCTGTTCTCGGCACCGAACCTTGAAGATCCGTCAGCCCTGATGTTGGCTTCGGCAAGGTACCTGCCCTTATAATTGTAGGAGATCCTTCCGAAGTAGGAAAGCATTGAGTGCTCATCAGTCCTGTTCACCGCCTGGTTTGATATGGTACCTGCACCATTGAGCGTGCGGATATTGTCACTTGCGAAATAGAGGCCGTCAAGACCGGTGGTCTCCATCTTCCAGTCCTGCATGCTGAAACCGGCCATAGCCCCCAGTTCATGCCCTTCCCCGATGGTTGCATTGTAGGTAAGGTAGTTTTCGTTGGCCCAGGTCATGTTGGTCCTTGACCTTACTGCACCCCAGTTGTACCCGGCACGGTAGTCAACCGTTGTGGGATAGAACTCATCCTCCTTCATTGAGATGAAGTCGATGCTGACGCTGGTCCTGAACATCAGGTTCTTTAATATATTGTACTCGAGGTACTGGTTCCCGATGATCCTGTTGGTGACATTCAGGTGTGTACACTCCTCTGCCATTCCTACAGGGTTCCTTTTACCGTTGAAATAATTTATAGGTGATCCGTCAGGGTATGTAAGGGAATAAATGGGAGGTCTTACGAGGATAGACTGGACGAGGCTGAGGTTGCCTGTACCGCCGGCATTTATCCTGTTGTTGCGGCCGTTGGTGAAAGATATGTTCTGGCCAATGGTAACCCTGTCAGATACCTTGAAGTCAGTATTGAGCCTTGAAGTTATTCTCTTGTAGTTTGAAGCAAGGAAGATACCATCCTGGTCAAGGTAGGATGTACTGAAGGCATATCGTGCCGCTTCGGTTCCGCCCTGGACACCCAGGTCAACCTGGTGCTGCCATGCCTTTCTGTACATCACGCTCTGCCAGTCAACATCACCGTTGTTCATCGGGTTGAGTGAGTCAATGGCAGTCCAGTGAGGTTCAGAGGGTGTGGTTGCATTGTTGTACCTGTCAAGGTTTTTATAGGTATCAATGATTATCTCACGCCACTGCTGAGCGTTGAGGACGCCCAGGTGGCGGGTGATTTCACTTACACCGCTGAAGTAGTTGAGACTTACCCTGGCCTTTCCTTCCTTTCCTCTTTTGGTTGTTATCAGCACAACACCGTTTGCAGCCCTGGAGCCATAGATGGCGGTTGAGGCAGCATCCTTGAGGACTTCTATTGATTCGATGTCACCGGGGTTAATGTCAGCCAGAGGGTTCAGACCGTGCAGGTCATAGCCGTTCAGGGTGCTGAGGGTATTTGATTCCACGGGCACACCGTCGATAACATAAAGCGGATCATTGCCGGAGTTGAGGGAGGAATATCCTCTCACCCTGACCGTGATGCCGGCGCCCGGAGCTCCTGAGTTTGCTGTTACGAATACACCCGGAGCCCGGCCCTGAAGGGCTGAAAGCACATCCTTGACAGGTGTATCTTCTATATTGGAAGCACTTATTGATGAGATTGAACCGGTAAGATCCCTCTTTTTCTTGAAGCCGTAGCCTATTACCACCAGCTCTTCAATCATGGTCACGTCACTCTGCATTCCGATGTTCAGTACCTGGCGTGCTCCCACTGTAACTTCCTGCGGGGCATAACCCACGGAGGTAAACACCAGCACGCTGTTGTTTGACGGGACATCAATTGCAAATGTTCCGTCAAGGTCTGACGCAACGCCGGTGGTTGTACCTTTGATAACAATTGTCACACCCGGAAGCACTTCACCCGTTGTTGCATCGGTGACAGTCCCGGTGACTCTTTTCTGCTGCAGGTTCAGGGTTGAAGCAGCGGCAGCGCTGAAAATCATCAGCACTGACAGCATGATCATGAACCCTGGCAGCAGTACCGCCTTCTTCCAGCTCCTTTCGGGGCGGAAGAGTACGTTCAGTTGCTTTTTTTTCATAATTTTGAGAGTTTAGGGTTTTTGGATAAATCCTGACAAACGACTGCTCCCGGGTATCATCCGCAGAATGTTACCGGGAGCGGTTTTTTATTGTTAATTCATATTATTGATTATCAATTGAATAATAATTCAGGAGGTTTCTCACAGATCAAATTTATGACAACAAAATCAAAAAAGCAAACGTTTGCGTAAAAAATTAACATATCGTGAACTATTTTAACATTAAGGGGTATTATGACATGTGTTTCAAGAGCTGGTCCCGGATAGGATGTCATACATATTTCACTATTTTACTGAGTTTTAATGTCAATCGTAGTTCAAGATAATGAATTAATGCATAATTTCGCATATTGATCAAACGTTTGCACTTGAACCATTGTATTAACTTTATGCCATGCCCGGCTCAAGAGTGACAATAAAGGATCTGGCAAAGAGGATGAACCTGTCGGTTTCAACCATCTCCAGGGCCCTGCACAACAATCCAAGCATCGGCGAGAAGACCACACGTGAAGTCTGGAAGCTCGCAGAACAGCTCGGATATTTTCCCAATTCGGTGGCATCCAACCTGCGGCGGAGAAAAACCAATATGATAGGAGTCATTGTGCCCCGCATTGATATCGCCTTCCACTCACACGTTATCAGCGGCGTGGAGGAGATAGCATACAAAATGGGTTACAACGTAACCATCTACCAGAGTCGCGACTCCTACGAACGTGAAGTAGCCATCACCACCATCCTCCAGACAAACATGGTGGCGGGGATAATTGCCTGTCTGGCCCTTGAGACGCGCGACTGCAGCCATTTTGCAAGGTTCAATAACCTCAAGGTCCCCCTGGTATTCTATGACAGGGTAAGCAATGAGCTGGAGGCTAGCAAAGTGATTATTGACGACTTTGACGCGGCTTCCAGGGTTACACAACACCTTATTAATACAGGATGCAGGCGGATTGCCCATATTGCCGGCTGCCAGACCACCTCCATATTTGCCGACAGGCTTGAGGGATACAAGGCGGCCCTGCAAAGGAACAACCTCCCCTTTGACCCCAACCTGGTCTGCTGTGCCAATGACCTCAGCTATGAGGAGGGTGCCAGGTGCGCAAGGAAACTTATCAGGCTGGCAGCAATGCCTGACGGAATTTTCTGTGCCAATGACTATACAGCCATCGGCGCAATCCAGGTAATAAAAAAGGCTAATCTTAAAATCCCGGATGATATTGCCGTGGCCGGATTCAGCAACTACCCCGTCTCAACAATCATAGAGCCGGCGCTGACCACCATTGATGACCGTGCCGCAGAGATGGGGAAGACTGCCGCCCGCATGCTGATAAGGCAGATTGAGGAGCGCGACGTAAACATTGCCTCGGAAACCATCGTTCTCAGGACTGACCTGATTGTACGTGATTCAACGGGAAAAGAGAAGGTAAATGCCTGAAAAGATTGAGTGAAACAACCTCTCCAATACAACGGAACAATAAGAGAGAAACAGTATTTCACCCGGTGACGAACTGATGTTGCCGCCTGGTTTTCATTCACTTGTTTGATTATCTCATTTTGACCGGATGGAGCTTAACCAATACAAATTATTAATCCCATTCATGAGTTTCTGCCCGTGCAAGTTTCATATTTCATTTTTTTTAATACTTTTACGCGGCTTTTAACCCAAAAGACGGAAAAAAGCATCCTGAATCAACCAACATTAAACAGTTTGTATCTTTACCACAGCCCGAAAATTGATAACCCTTAAGCAAAAGATGCACAATAAACTCTAAAATGTGTAATTAAAACAGAAGCTCATGAAAAAAATCATTTCAGTTGTTTCCGCACTCGTTGTCACAGGCGCCCTCTTCGCCGGCGGCCTTGTCACCAACACCAACCAGAGTGCCCAGTACATAAGGCTGCTTAGCCGCAACGCCTCCATGGATATTGATGCTGTATACTACAACCCTGCAGGTCTGACAAAACTTGCACCGGGCTTTCATTTCGGCATCAATAACCAGACAGTCGGGCAGGGAAGGTCTGTAATGAATTCCTATCCCTATCTTCATGGGGCTCCCGACAGGGAATATATTGGTACCGTCAGTGCTCCGTTCTTCCCGAGCATCTATGCTGCCTACAACACCGGAAAACTGGCTTTCTCTGCTGCATTCAACCCTGTGGGCGGCGGTGGCGGTGCAACCTATGATGAAGGACTTGCTATGATTGAAATGCCCATATCTGACCTCGTACCGGTTCTTCAGTCGCGTGGTGCACAGGACTACAGGCTTGAGACAAATTTTGTCGGTTCATCAATATTCTACGGATTCCAGGGCAACATCTCCTACAAGATCAATGACATCATCTCCATTGCAGCCGGGGCACGTTACGTAATGGCCAGGAACACCTACGAAGGCAAGCTTGAAAACATCGAACTCAACATGGGCGGCACATGGCTGCCTGCAAGCACTGTATTCTCCACCATTGCAACTCAGCTCACAAGCATCGTGGCAATCCCGACTTCCATAGCCCCGATTATCGCTGCCGGCTACGGCGACCTGACACTTGCACAGGCTGAAGCCGTTGGTCTTACTCCAACACAGAGGGCTGGCATTGAAGCCGGCCTCGCTGCCATAGGCGTTCCTGCTGCAAACATCCCCCTCATGACAATCAGCCAGGTCAGCGGTGCCGTTACAACAGCCACACCTACCCTCAACGGACAGATCGCACAGGCTACAGCCACCTCGGCACTCATGCAGAACCAGAGCGCGGATGTGCTTCAGACAGGTTCAGGGATAACCCCGATAATCGGAGTGAACCTCACATTCGCTGACATTGTGAATGTTGGTATCAAATATGAATTTGCCACCAAACTGAGGGTCATCAATGAAACCACATCCGACTTCACCACCGGGTTCAATCCTGAAACAGGGGCTCCTGTAACCATGTTCCCTGACGGTGCTGAAACCATCAATGACATGCCCGCAATGCTGGCCATTGGTGCTGAAGTCAGGCCAACTGACAGGTTTATGCTGACCGGCAGCGTCAACTATTACTTTGACAAGAAAATAGACTATGACGGCAGTGCCGACAAGGATATCAACATGATCGACAAGAACTTCATGGAGTATGCCTTCGGAGTGGAGTACGGCTTTACGAAAAAGCTCCGTGCCAGCCTTGCCTACGCCGGGACCATGACCGGAGTCAACCTGAACTACCAGGATGAGCTCAGCTACAGCCTGAACACAAACACATTCGGTGGCGGACTGGGATTCCGGATAAGCCCGATGATCGACCTCAATGTCGGAGGGATCTATACAATATACCAGGAGGCAGAGAAGACCTCGAGCCGGGCTATGACCGGCACAACCATTATGGTTCCTTTTACAGAGACATTCAACAAGGATACCTGGGTGGTTGCAATAGGCGTCGACCTCCACTTTTAGTACTGACCTGCCTATGAAAACCAGAGACGTCCGTGACCCGGGCGTCTCTTTTTTATTCAGTAACTGATTCCCTCTCTTTTAAGGGTCTCAAGGTAAAGACCCAGGTCAGGAGTATCTGAGGTCAGCATCCTGTTGTACCATGACCGGGCTGCCTCCGGCCTCCCCAGCCTGTGATCAATCACGATCAGGGAAGTGTAGACTGAACCCTCAATACCAAGGTTAAGCGAGTCGGTCTCAAGGATGAAATCCTTCAGATGGTTGTAGGCATTCAGATCGTCTCCCTTATCACTGAATGCATACGCGACGTCAAGCTTTTCATTCAGGGTACGGTCGGTCACAATACCCCTGAATGAGAGGCAACCTCCCATGCACTCCTCCACAACGGAAAACCAAGGCAGTACCCCCGTGGGAGGAAAGGTAAGCGAGAATGTGGCCTTTTCACCGGGCCGTTTGAACTTATGTGTTGCCGGGCAATATGGAAGTCCCTTCAGGTCTGTAAGCTTCAGTTTCATTCCGTCAGGCCTGACAAGGAAGGTGTTCCTGTCAATGCAGAACCATGCATTGTTGATGTCACTCATAATGGTAAACCAGACCACTGTGGCATCGTGATTGAAATCGACCCTTATAAGCTCGGCAGTCCGTGGCGATTTTAACCCGTAGTTCGGATTCTCAACGCTCTGCCCCGCGGCAGTATAAAAAACTGCCGCCATGATTGTCATCATTACTGTCTTTCTCATCTCAACCGGCATTTGTGCAATTATCATACCGTAAAGTTAATGATTTACACCAAGATGATTTTCAGTCTTTTTACTCACTCCTGCGATCAGGCGGAATATTATGTTTGTAACAACTTTGTCACATTTGTGTAACACGGATGTAACAAATGAGAGAGATTTTTGTATTGTCAAACCTTCAATTATTAATTTAATGAAAATGAAGTTTTTACCTGTCGTTCTCAGCATAGTGGTGCTGACGGCAGTACCCATGGCCGCCCAGGAAAGTGATGATTTCAAGCCTTCAGGCAAGTTTTTCGGACTGCTTTTTGCAAATTACCACTCCACATTTTCGGGTGGGGAGAACAGTTCGGCTTTTGAAATAACCCGATCATATTTCGGCTATGATTTCAGCTTTTCAAAAGAGATATCAAGCCGCATCCTGTATGACGGCATGACTGAGGTCATTAACGGGAAGACCATTTATTCAGGTTATCTCCGGAATGCGTACCTTCAGTATGACAATGGCAGGTTACTGTTGCGCGGCGGCCTTATCGGCGCCGAGCAGATCTCGATGATGGAAAAAATCTGGGGGTATCGTTTCGTTACCAAGCCTCCCCTTGATTACTCAGGAATGGTATACTCGGCGGACCTTGGTGTAATGACAAAGGTAAGTGCAGGTGAGTTACTGAACATTGACCTGGCAGTAACCAACGGACGCGGCTTCAAGGATATAACCTCCAACGGCACCTACAGGCTCTCCACCGGTTTTACCCTTACCCCTGCAGAAAATATTATTGTAAGGGGCTTCTATGACCTGATGGGGCCCTCAGGCCGGATGCAGCGCACAGCAAGCATTACTGCCGCATGGACGGGTCCGAAGTTCAATGCGGGAGCAGAGTACTTCAGGCAGGACAACGCCTCTATGACTGAAGGTCGGAACTACTCGGGGATAAGCATCTTCACAAAGGTGCCACTTTCCGATAAGGTAAGATTCTTCGCCAGGTATGACATGATCAGTTCGGTAACTATGGATGGTGATGAAGATCCATGGAACATAAGCAAGGATGGTGCCTATATATTTGCAGGTATTGATTTTTCTCCTGCAAAGAATGTAAGGATTTCTCCCAATTTTACAGGTTTCCTCCCCGCAGATGATGGCAGAGACAATGTCAGCACCATCGGGCTTAACATCGAGGCCAGATTCTGACAATGACGGCAGCGGGGATAGACCATAATTTGAATTAAATGCATAAATTTATTAACCCGTAACAATACAAAAATGAAGAACAGAATCATTTTCCTTATGGTCGCAGTGGCACTCATCCTCGCATCATGCGGTGGAGGAGGGTCACAGGCAGGCAAACAGAAGCAGGTCACCCTCTCTGCTGCCGGGGCTACCTTCCCGCAGCCCTTCTACAACCTCGCATTCAAAAAGTACAATGAAGCAGGCGGTCCGCTCATCAACTACGGAGGCATAGGTTCCGGAGGAGGTATCAAGAGTCTCCGTGACCAGATCGTTGACTTTGCAGCCACTGACGCATTTCTCTCTGACGCCGAACTGGCAGAGATGCCGGGTAAGGTGGTGCATATTCCCACATGTATAGGTGCAGTGGTAATAGCCTTCAACCTGCCCGGCGTGACCGAACTGAAGCTCACCCCTGAACTGCTTGAAGGCATTTTCCTCGGGAATATCAAAATGTGGAATGATCCGAAGCTGCTGGCGGTTAACCCCGGACTGGTTATGCCTGACATGGAGATAACCGTTGTATACCGTTCTGACGGCAGCGGTACCACACATATCTTCAGCGATTACATGTCGAAGGTCAGCCCGGTATGGAATGCACAGCTTGGCACCGGAAAGGCGCTCAACTGGCCTGCTGGCATAGGAGCCAAGGGAAATCCGGGTGTGGCCGGAACGCTCAGCCAGACCCAGGGCTCTATTGGTTACATAGGCTTTGAATATGCCTTTGCCCAGAAGATTCCCATGGCCAGGCTGATGAACAGTGCCGGATTCTATATAGAACCAACCCTTGATTCATTCTCGGCAGCGGCTGCATCAGAGATGCCTGAAGACACAAGGGTAATGATCACCAACTCATCAAACCCCGCCGCCTACCCCATCACCAGCTTCACCTGGATAATACTGTACAGTGATCTGGCATACGGCAATCACAGTCGTGAAGCTGCCGAAGCCACCGTCAATACGGTCAAATGGCTCACCGGTGAGGAGGCCCAGGCAATTGCCACCAGTGTACACTATGCTTCGCTACCGCAGAACGCTGCCCTTCAGGCAGCCAGGCTTCTGAAGGAAATTACATACCAGGGCGAACCCATTCTGAAATAACCTGATGTCAGGCGACAGGATAACAAAGGCACTGCTTTTCATCTCCTCACTGACAATCCTTCTTCTGGGTGCAGGGATAGTACTCTCCCTTTTCGGAGGGGCTATCCCTGCATTCAGGGAGTTTGGCCTGAAGTTCATCGTCTCCCCTGCCTGGAATCCCACTACAGGCAGCGAGGAGTACGGTGCACTCTCTTTCATTGCCGGAACGGTCATCACCTCCATACTGGCGCTGATCATCTGTATCCCGATGGCCTTCTCCACATCGCTGTTTATAGCCGAGTACTATAACGGCACCCGTACCTCTTCCATCCTTCGCAGTCTTGTTGACCTTCTGGCCGGTATACCTTCAATAGTTTACGGCTTCTGGGGATTCTATGCCCTCCGCCCGCTGCTGGTGGCAACAGGCCTTAGCGACCAGGGATTCGGGGTATTCACCGCCTCCCTGGTGCTGGCAATTATGATTGTGCCATATGCCACATCTCTCAGCGCCGAGATCATCTCCATGGTTCCGGCAGAGCTGAAGGAGGCAGCCTATTCCCTTGGTGCAACGCGCCGTGAGGTGATATTCAGCGTGGTTATCCCGTCAGCACGGTCCGGCATCATCGCCAGCTTCATCCTGGCCCTGGGAAGAGCCCTGGGTGAGACCATGGCAGTGACAATGCTGATCGGCAATGCCAACGTCATCCCAAAAGGACTCTTCGCCCCGGGAAACACAATGGCTTCCGTCATTGCCAACCAGTTCGGTGAAGCCTCCGGACTGAAACTCAGTGCACTGATAGCCGTAGGGCTGTTGCTGTTCCTTATCACGGCAATTGTCAATGCCCTGGGAAAACTTATCATCAAACGATTTGCCTGAGAGAAAGATGCACCCTGAACTGACTGATAATATTGCAAGGCGAAACCGGACAAACGGCAGGTTCAGATACCTGGTGATAGCAGGCTCAGTAATCACCGTGGTACCCATCTTCCTTATTGTTGGCAATCTGGCAATAAAAGGTTACCGTCAGATCAATCTTGCCTTCTTTACCAAACCGGCACCTGACACCTTCCAGGCCATGATGGCTGCAGCCTCCGGGGAGATCATCCCGGGAGGGATAGCCAACGGACTGACAGGATCACTGCTTATGGTGCTGCTGGCTTCGTTCATTGCCATCCCGCTGGGACTGATGACCGGCATATTCGTCTATGAAAACGGAACCAGAAGATACGCCAGGTTCATCAGGAGCCTCACGGAAATACTGCAGGGGGTGCCTTCAATCATACTTGGCATCATTGCCTACCTGTGGGTGGTGAAGAATATTACCAGGGGATATTCAGCCCTGGCCGGCAGCGTCTCTCTCGCCATAATGATGCTTCCCCTTATCATCCGCTCCACCGAGGAGACCATGCGGATGATTCCGATAGCCATACGTGAAGCTGCATTTGCCCTGGGCACACCTTACTACAAGATGATCTACAAGATACTTATCCCTGTCAGCTTCAGCGGCCTGGCCACAGGTGTGCTGCTGGCGCTCTCGAGGATACTGGGAGAGACAGCCCCCCTGATGCTCACTGCCCTCGGAAGCCCGGCCGTCAGTTTTGACGTTACAAGGCCCGTGAGCGCCGTACCGCTGCTTATCTGGGACTTTTACAATGACCCCAACATGGTCAGCCTCGTATGGAGCGCATCCCTCTTCCTGATGTTCTTTGTCCTTTCAATGAACCTCCTCGCCCGCAGTGTGGCGTCAAAACATAAATATATCTGAACCGGATGAACAACACCCCGCAAAGCGAAAATGTACTTGAAATCAGGGACCTGTTTATAGCCTATGAACCGGGACGGTATGCAGTCAAGGACGTATCAGCCCATGTCAGGCGTAACAGCATCACTGCCATAATGGGTCCTTCGGGATGTGGCAAGAGCACCCTGTTGCGCGCGATGAACCGCATGCATGAACTCTACCCGAACATAGAAACAAAAGGAGACATTCTTCTTGACGGCCAGAGCATCTTTTCAATGTCAGTGATAGAGCTCCGCCGAAAAGTGGGTATGGTCTTTCAGCGCCCCAACCCTTTCCCCAATATGACCATCTATGAAAACGTGGTGGCCGGTTTCAGCCTGAATGACATAAGGCTTAAAAAGAGCCAGCGCGATGATATAGTGGAAAATGCGCTCCGCAACGTGGCTCTGTGGGACGAGGTGAAGGAGTCGCTCTACAGGAAGGGTACATTTCTTTCCGGGGGTCAGCAGCAAAGGCTCTGCGTTGCAAGGGCCATAGCCTTCAATCCCGAGGTGCTGCTCCTTGACGAGCCCACATCGGCACTTGATCCCATTGCTACATCCAAGATCGAAGACCTGCTGGGTGAGCTGAAGAAGAAATACACACTGGTACTGGTGACACATAATATGTCACAGGCAGCGCGTATCTCTGACGACTCAATGTTTATGTACCTGGGCGAACTGGTGGAATCGGGCCACACCAATACCCTCTTCACAACCCCGAAAGACCCGCGCACGGAAGCTTACCTCACCGGTAAATTCGGTTGATTTCACAGCTAATTTCATACATTTGTCAAAACACCTGATTATGAGTGAAAAGAAAGAACAGGCACTGAATGAGATAAAAAACAGCTTCAGCGAGATGGCAGGCCTTGTACTACGCCAGCTCACCCTGCTTGAGAAGCTGATGGGCACCGGTGATGAAGACACCTTCAACAGCCTCATCAGTGAGATGGACGTTGCAGAAAACCGCATTGACAACCTCGAGGTCGTTATAGGTGAACAGTTCACCAGCACCATCGTCCTCTTCCAGCCGGTGGCATCAGACGTAAGAAGGCTCGTGGCAATCTACCGGATGACTGTCAACCTCGAACGGATAGGAGACAGGATACATAACCTCTGCAGGATAATCGGCACCATCAGGAACACAACCGAATATGCCTCCACCTCATCACTGATCGGGAATATGCTTGCCTCAGGAAGCATAATGGTGGAAAAGGCACTGCTCTCCTTCACCAATTCAGACCCTGATTACGCAATCTGGACAATCAAGAATGACACGGTGGTTGATGAGATGAACCACAAGCTTCTGCTGGGCCACCTGCGCAGGGAGAATATTGACGATAAAACCAGGTCAATGGTGCAGAGCTATATCGAGCTGAAGGATATGATCTCAAATATCGAGCGGATAGCCGATCATGCCACCAATATTGCTGAAGCAGCCATCTACTCGTTGCAGGGAACGGATATAAGGCATACGGGGATCGGGAAGGAAGAAACGTTTTGATTTGAGATTTGAACGAAAGGAAAAAAATACTGGCAGTTGATGACGAGGAACCTATCCTCGAGATTCTCTCTTTCAATCTTGAAGGAGAAGGATATGCCGTTGACACCTGTCTCTCCGCCGAGGAGGCCCTTCGTAAAAACCTTCCCTCCTATGACCTCTTCATCCTTGATGTGATGATGGGTCATATGTCGGGGTTCCGGCTGGCAGAGAAAATGAGGAAAGAGTTCAACCTTACCGCTCCCATAATCTTCCTTACAGCCAGGGATAGTGAAAATGACCGTATCACCGGCTTTAACCTGGGAGCCGATGATTATCTTGCCAAACCTTTCAGCGTAAGGGAGCTGTCTGCACGGGTAAAGGCAATCCTCCGCCGTTCGGCACCTTCAAGGGTGATAATGCAGACCGTTGCCGGTTCTTTCACCGTTGATAATGAGAACAGTCTCATAATGAATGAAGGCAGACCTCTTGAACTGACCCGCAAGGAATATGATATCCTTTCATTGTTAATCCGGAATGAGGGCAAGATCTTCCCCAGGCATGAGATACTTGCACGTGTCTGGGGCAATGATGTAATTGTCACCGACCGGACCGTTGACGTGACGATAGCACGCATCCGGAAGAAGCTTGGCGACAGGGGTTCCATGATAAAAAACAAGTCAGGTTACGGTTACTATTTAGGCGAATGAAAAATGAGTCCCATGAAAGAATCCAGAAGCTTCAGACGTAAACTGTTCCTGTACTATTTCAGTATCATCCTTCTCTTCACGGTGCTTATGCTCGCCTTCCAGTATCACCGTGAAAAGGCCATAAGGATCGATGCTCTTGACTCCAGGCTTGATGATATGTCTCAGCTGGTAGACAACTATATCAGGGTCAATGCCCTGAGCGATTCCGGAAACTTCAGGCTCATTGATTCAATATTCAACCTTATACCCGTTCCGGACCTCCGTATCACAGTCATTGCCATTGACGGCAAGGTACTTTATGACAGCTCAGTGGAAGACTGGTCAGCAATGGAGAATCACCTCAACAGGCCCGAGGTGGGGAAATCGCTCTTTTCTCCTTACGGTACGGCAGTACGTCATTCAGAATCAACCGGCAAAGATTACTACTATTTTTCCAGGTACTTCAACAGTTACTATGTCAGGCTGGCCGAGGAGTACAACATCAATATCAAGGGATTCCTCAAGCGTGAACAGGGTTTTCTCCTTTTCATGGCAGTGGTCTTTGCAGGAATCTGGGCCCTGCTGGCAGCTGTAACACGCCGGATGGGAAAAAGCATTACGATGCTTCGCGACTTTGCCGCCAGGATGAGACGGGGCGAAGGCAATGACCCTTCAATAATTTTCCCGAAGAATGAAATCGGAGAGACCGGCAAGGAGATTGTAAGGATCTACAACAGCCTGGCAGTCAACACGGCAGAACTGACCCTTCAGAAGGAGAAGCTTTTCAGGCATCTCCACGTACTCAATGAGGGGGTGGCTTTCTTTTCCCCCGACCGTAAAGTGACACTCTCCAACAGCCATTTTATGGTTTTTCTCAATGCCCTTACAGGTGAACATTCTCTCACGCCTGAAGGATTCATTGACCATCAGCTCTTCAACGGAATAAGGAAATTTCTCGACAACAACCAGGATCACGCAACAAGAAAACAGGAGACCCCTTCCACCGAGCTTAGGCTGGAGAAGGGAGGCAGGTATTTCTCCGTGAGGTGCATTCTCTTCCAGGACAACAGCTTTGAGGTGGTTATCACAGATATTACCCGCACCGAGCAGAATAAGGCCATGCGTCAGCAGATGACATCTAACATTGCACATGAGCTGAAAACACCAATAGCCTCCGTCAGGGGCTATCTTGAGACATTGATCGTCAACAGGGAGATCGATGACGAAAAACGGAACCATTTTCTGGAGAAGGCTCTTGCACAGTCAACCCGCCTGACCGATCTCATCAATGACATCGTCACCCTCAATAAACTTGATGAAACAGGCAGCAACTTCCCCTTTGAAGAGGTTGATATTGAGGGCGTCATGAAAGAAGTGCGTGACAACCTGATTACAGACCTCACCAGGAAGCACATGACCGTGGAGATGGCTATTGAACCTGGTACAACGGTCAACGCCAACAGGTCACTTATAGTATCCATATTCCAGAACCTGCTTGAAAACGCAATAACCTATGCCGGTGAAAGGGTCACTGTAACAGTAAGGAGCCTCCCCGGTGAGCCCGGTTTCCGTGCCTTCTCATTTGCAGACAACGGGGTAGGTATCCCTGAGGAGCACCAGGAAAGGATTTTCGAGAGGTTCTACAGGATTGACGACGGCCGTTCACGCAAGAGCGGTGGCACCGGACTCGGACTGGCAATTGTGAAGAATGCTGTGCTGCTGCACAGGGGAGAGATCTCAGTCCGCACCCGGCCCGGTGGCGGTGTGGAGTTCATCTTTTCATTACCTGCCTGACTGCCCTGTCATCCCAGCACCAGGGCCATATCTTCCCTGCTGACTGCCCTTCCTATTATTGCAGCCTCCGGGTGACCTGCCTCCTGCAGCTCTTTCAGCAGTTCGCTGCTTTTCCCCGGCTCCACCGCCATCAGCAATCCCCCTGATGTCTGGGCATCATGTGCAATCATCTTAAGATTGTAATCGAGACCATCTGTGAGGCGGGTTTCCCTCTCGGTATAGTCAAGGTTCCGGAATGAGGCCCCCGGGATACACCCCTGGTCAGCCAGGTTCCAGGTCCCGTCGAGAAGGGGCACACTCTGCAGGTCAAGGGAGATTGTCACCCCTGATGCCCTTGCCATCTTGAGGGCATGGCCCGCAAGGCCGAAACCGGTGATGTCAGTGGCTCCCCTCACTCCGTACTTCTGCATCAGCGCACATCCGGCGGCATTAAGCTGTTTCATGGCCATGACAGCCGCCTCAAGCTGTGAAGGCACTGTCATCTGCATCCTGTGACCTGCCAGGATTATCCCGGTACCGATCGGTTTGGTAAGGATAAGATCATCTCCTTCCTTCACCCCGGCATTGGTAATAATCTTTTCAGGATGAACGGTGCCGATTACGGCAAGGCCGTACTTAGGGGGATAGTCGTCAATGGTATGTCCGCCGATGATGCTGACACCAGCCTCCAGTGCCTTGTCATTTCCTCCCCGCAATATATCCCGGTATACCTCCATAGGTATCCGCGATGAGGGGAACATCATGATGTTCAGGGCTACAAGTGGCGTTCCGCCCATGGCGTAAACATCACTTATTGAATTGGTTGCAGCAACAAGTCCAAACTCATAGCCGTCACTGACCATCGGCGGAAAGAAGTCGGTGGTGATCACCAGGGCAGTCTCGTCATTTATTTTGTAGACTCCGGCATCGTCATGGGTAGAGATATCAACCAGTATCGCCGGATCAGAAGGAAGCGGAAGATCCTTCAGCAGTTCCTCAAGCTGACGGGGAGGTATCTTTGCCGAGCAGCCCCCCGTCTCTACCGTGGTAAGAAGATCAAATGACATAATCAGCTTTTTTGTGGTTACCAGTACTCATGTTCAATTCTATAGCTGCTTATTCTCCGTATCAGGTACCATACCCCCTGTTTTTATCCTTGCCTGCCTGCCGCGCTTCTCCCATAAAGGCAAAATCCCAGTTGAATTAAAATGGCTTGTCCGCCGGATCCTGATCTCTCACGGGCGGATTATATGGTCTGCATCCTTAAGCACATTCAGTATCTGGTACATATCACTGAAGCTCCCTACAGGAAGACGGTCCCTTATACCGAAATGGTTTATGCATGTGGTGCACAGGTAAATGGAGGCTCCCTTTTCAGCAAGCTCCCTGATATGTTCGATAACCGGGGAATCTTCCAGCCCCAGTTTCACTCCTGCATTGTAGAATACCACTGCCGAGGGTACCGGTTCAAGCAGCACGAGTGTCCTGAAGAATGAGACCATCAGCTTCGT
>SBFZ01000093.1 GCA_006227095.1 Bacteroidota bacterium
CTGCTCCTTCCGGCTGATGTCTCATGGCATCTTATAGGCCACCTGCAATCAAACAAGGTCAGACAGGCAGTCGCTGCAGCCTCAATGATAGAATCAGTTGACACTGTCAGGCTTCTGCGGCTCATCGATGCTGAGGCTTTGTCACAGGAGAGGCAGACTGACTGCCTTTTACAGGTACATATTGCTTCAGAAGAGACGAAGTCTGGATTTTCTGTTTCTGAAGCCATTGAGACTGACTGGGGGGCAATCTCGGCATCATTGAAGGCCGCCCGTATTTGTGGAGTGATGGGGATGGCTACCTTTACCGATGATAATGCAAGGGTCAGGTCAGAATTCAGAACCCTGGCTGACACCTTCAGGCAGATCAGGGAAACCCACTTTCGAGGTGTCAGCCACTTCAGGGAGATATCAATGGGTATGTCAGGTGACTGGCGATTGGCTGTTGACGAAGGAAGCACCATGATTCGGGTAGGAACACTAATATTTGGAGAACGATTAAAGAAATAATATGAGTAACATAAGCACAAGGTACCTGGGACTCGATCTGAGCAGTCCCGTCATTGTTGGCAGTTCCAATTTCACATCCAAGGTTGAATCAATAGCTGAAGCCGAAGCCGCAGGCGCCGGCGCGGTGGTTCTGAAATCGCTGTTCGAGGAACAGATTGTTTCACAGGCACATTCGATGTCAGTGAGGGAATCTTACCCGGAAGCGGACGATTATCTCCAGTACTATACCCGTACAAACAGTGTTGATTCGTATCTTGAACTTGTTGCCGGTGCACGAAAACGGGTGAAGATCCCGGTGATAGCCAGCATCAACTGCTTCTCACCGAAGGGTTGGACTGACTTCGCGGTGGAGATAGAGAATGCAGGAGCAAGCGCACTGGAAGTGAATATTTTCTTTATGCCTGTTGACAGGCATCAGACCGGAGCAGCTTCAGAAGCAGTCTATTTCAACATTGTGGATAACCTGAAAAAAAAGCTGAAAATTCCGGTAAGCGTGAAAATTGGCATGAGGTTCTCAAACCTGCTCAATTTTGTCTGGCAGATGTATAACCACGGTGCATCCGGTGTCACATTGTTCAACAGGTTTTACGAGCCTGACTTCGATATTAATAATCTTAGTATCGTCCCTGCCTCAGTCCTTTCCAACCCCGTTGAACAGAGGTATGTTCTTAGGTGGGTTGGAATGATAAGCGCACAGGACACAAAAATGGATATCTCAGCCTCAACCGGCGTATATACCGGGGAAGATGCCATTAAATACCTGCTTGCAGGCGCAACGACCGTCCAGGTTTGTTCGGCACTTTACAAACGTGGGTTCACCGTGGTTACCGAAATCAATGAAGCGTTGCGGAAGTGGATGGATGTCAAGGATTTCAGAAGCATTGGTGACTTCCGGGGGAGACTCAATTACAGGAATGTGGAGAATCCTTCGCTTTTTGAGAGGTCACAATTCATGAAACATTACAGCTCATATATTTAGCAGGATTACGCTTCGGGCCTGTTTGCCAGTCTTCTCCGGGGCAGGAATCCCGGCGAGGATAAAAACTGGCATGCAATACTGTACTTTATGGCACCCGGGGCTGGTTATGAAGAGACTGGTCAGCCCCTGAGTATACTGATCAGCTCCCCGGCAAGTTTCCGCTTCGGGGTGTCATATGATTCAATGTTCTGCTGAAGTCTCAGCAGGATCTCCGAGCGGTCAGAGTCACTGATTGATTCAGCGCAGGTATCAAGGACAGTAAAACTCTCGAGTGATACCATGTATTCACCGGTGATGAACTGATCGGCCAGGGGTATGGCAAATTCCGAGTAATCGAGGCCTGACTGCCAGCACGAAGAGATGAGCATTTCCCTTGAATCAGCCTTTCTGACTGCAGCAAGTGACTCTATCACCTCTTCACGGGCCGTTTTTTCCTTAAGGTCATTGAACAGGCCCGCAATGGCAAGCCTGATACCCTGGTTGTCTGTTTTGTCATAATGGAGGGCAAGCATCCTCAAAGCGCCGCCGAATGGCTCTTCGGAGCGCAGGAGCCTTATCCTTTCCGCAATATCTCTTTCCCTCCCGCCGTTAAGAATCATGGCAAGTTCGGCAAGTTTCTTTTCTGACCTTTCCATCCAATATGCTTTGTAACAAATTTAGGGCTAAATAATAACTTCAGGACTAATTCGTTTATTAAAAAAATGTAATTTGGATTTGTATTGGTCTGTGAACTCAAAAAATTGAAATCATTATGAACAGTAAGCTTAAAATTCTGCCACTGATTCTGGGCGTTGCCGCTCTTGCGTTCTGCCTGGCAGCTACATCATGCAAAGGTAAAACCAGGGGTGAGGCAGACAAGGCTAAGGAAGAGGTCGTCAGTCCTGATGAGCAGACGATGGAGCAGATAAAGAGTGCCGAGAAGGTCTTCAATGCTCTGCCAACACCGCTTGAGGTGGCTCAGCTGATAAAGGAAGCAGGGGCGAAGTTTGATGCGACGCTGCTTAACCCGGTTGAGAACAAGAGCAATTATACCACCAGCAAGAGCATGGCTCTCAACCTGGGTACCTATGTATGTGACCTCAGTTTCGCCAGCATGTATGATGAGACTTCACTCCTTGTAAACTACATGGAGGCAGCCGAGGATATGGCCACAGGCCTTGGTATCCTTGATGCCATTGATGAAACAACCATTGAAAGGCTGGAGCAGAATATCAACAATCGCGACGTGATCATGGAGATAGTCTCTGAGACGTTTCTCAATTCACAGGCATATCTTGAGGATGATGAACAGCATGCTGTTGCTGCCACCATCATTACAGGCGGTTTCATAGAAGGGTTATACATATCAACCCATATGGTTGACATGAAGAATTTCAAGGGCAACAAACTGGTGACAACCATTGCTGACCAGAAGATGTCAGTGGATGACATGATCCGTCTCCTTGAGACCTATACTGACAATACGGCAATCCGTGAGCTGCTTGGCCCGATCGGGGAACTGAAGGAGCTTTTTGACAGGATCGAGCGTTCAACTGAACCTTCAACGGCAGAATACAATGAAAAGACAGGCATGACAGAAATATCCGGTGCCTCGAAGACTGAAATTAAGCAGGACACATTCATTGCAATCAGGGATAAGGTGGCTGAGATCAGAAACACATACGTAAAATAGATACAGATGAGACAGCTTATACAGACATTACTTGTAACAGTGCTCCTTTCCCTTCTTGTTCCCGGGGAAGCAGCCGCACAGTGCAAAGGCTTTGCCAAGTCGCTCTGCAAAAAGGAACTGGGAGCCTATCTGCATGATGGCAACTACCATGCCGCTGTTCTGGTGGAAGGGGAAGAGGCTGAACTCTACAAGACATTCTATTCTGACCTGGAGTACCGGCTTGTGATCTGCTCTGCTGACGGGATGCCCCCGGTGGAGTTCACGGTCTATGATGCAACCGGCAAAGTGCTCTACTCCAACAAGGACGAGGGGCTTGCCAAGGTCTGGGATTTCAGGCTGGAGTCAAGCCAGCAGCTCAAAGTGGTGGTAAAGGTTACCACCTTTGGGACGCGTGATCAGCTTCCTGTAAGCGGATGCGTGGCTATCATGTTCGGCTTCAAGGCGAAATAGGCATTACCGGGAGCTGCTCCCTGCATGATGAACAGAAGGCCGATCCCTTGAGGTCTATCTCTTCAACATAGGTGCTTGAATGCATTACGCATGCCAGGTTTTGGCAGTGTATCAGGCCGAATGTGTGCCCGAGCTCATGTATCACCTCCTTGATTGTTCTCGAGAGCAGCAGACCTTCATCCTGCTTCAGTCCGTACAGCTCATTGCGGAGCCGGTATACTGAAACAATCGCGCTCCTGTCACCCAGTACGGCCTGTCCGAAAATATAGGTAAGTACAGGAATGTACAGGTCAACCCTGAACAGTCCGACGATCTTCAGATAATCAGATTTGGTACAGTATGGCAGGTGATGCAGAAGTCTGTCTCCGTCATACTGCCTCCGGGCAGGATTATAGTACGGGTTGAGTTCAGAATGACACTCCTCTGAAATGACCGGATACCTGTACTCTGCTTCGGTTGCAGCCGCAACCCTTCTGAGGAAGGCCCTGTCAAACAGGCCAAATGATAGCAATATTATCTTATTCTGTTCCAACAGGAAGGTCTGGATGGCTGTTATTCCTTCTGTTTCAGGTTGTATCTCCTTATCTTATTGTAAAGAGTTACCCTGTCGACATTGAGGGCCCTTGCAGAACGGGATACATTCCAGCCATACTTGTCGAGTATCTGCTCAATATGCTTTTTTTCAAGCTCTTCGAGGCTCTCAACGGTGCTGTCACGGACCTCCCTGCCCAAAGGAAGATCCTTCAGCCTTATCTCTTTACCGTTTCCGATCACTATTGCACGTTCAATCATGTTTTCCAGTTCCCGTACGTTGCCGGGAAACTCAAACTTCTCCAGCTGTTTCAGCGCTGCAGGCTCTATGGTGATCAGGTCACGACTCATTGAAGTGCAGTATTTCCTGATGAAGTGGTTTACCAGCATGGGAATGTCATCAACTCTTTCCCGAAGCGGCGGAATTGCGATATTGACCACGTTCAGCCTGTAAAACAGATCCTCCCTGAATGTGCCGCTTTTTACCATTGTTTTGAGATCCCGGTTCGTGGCACAGATGACCCTGAAATCAGAAGTTATCTCCTTGTTGCCGCCAACCCTGACAAAGCTTTTCGTTTCCAGTACCCTGAGCAGCTCAATCTGCATCTTGGGAGAAATGGTAGCTATTTCATCAAGGAAAATAGTCCCTCCGTCAGCCATCTCGAATCGCCCTTTGCGATTGAATGTTGCGCCGGTGAAGGCACCTTTTTCATGGCCGAACAGTTCACTCTCAAGAAGACTCTCTGTCAGGGCCCCGCAATGGACGCTGATCAGCGGAAAGTACTTCCTTGGAGAATTGGCGTGTATTGCCCTTGCCACCAGTTCCTTGCCCGTGCCGCTTTCGCCGGTGATGATAACAGAGGAGTTTGACTGGGCTACATTTTCAACCTGTTCCAGCACTTTCCGGATTGCTTCGCTCCTGCCGATAAGGTCCTCCACATTCTCAAGGGTGGTAACCCTTCTCTTCAGGGCTTCGTTTTCTGATTTCAGTGAAATCTGGGCTGCCGCGTTACGGATAAGATGGGAGAGGTCATCAGGGTCAAAGGGTTTTGTGATATAGTCAAAAGCCCCGTCTTTAAGGGCCTGAACCGCAGTATCAACCGATGCGAATGCAGTCATGATGATCACTATCGATTCCCGGTTCAGGGTCTTTATTCTGCGATGCATCTCCATCCCGTCCATCCCTGGCATCTTGATGTCGGCCAGGATGATGTCAAAGTCCTTTTCTTCAAGCATCTGGAGTGCTTTCTTGGCATTCTCGGCACATTCAACGGAGTATCCGTCTTCAATGAACCAGTTGCAAAGAGAATCCCTTACAGACTCCTCATCGTCAACAATCAGAATTGAAATCTTGTCTGCCATATCTTGAGGCTTATACTTTACTTAACGGGAAGATGAGTGAAATTGTGGTTCCTTTGCCAATGGCGGAATCAACCTCAATCTTTCCCTTGTGGTTTGTGACTATCCCGTGAACTATGGCCAGGCCCAGGCCAGTGCCTCTTGCATCACGCTTGGTTGTGAAGAAGGGTTCAAAAATGTGGGGTATATCATCAGATGCTATCCCGGAACCATTGTCTGATATCTCCAGCCTTACGTGGTTTTCGTCAGGATTCCTGGTCCGGATGATTATCTCCCCCTTCTCTGAAACAGCTTCTGATGCATTGACAAGGATTGCAATGCAGGCCTGTTTAATCTGGTTCGGACTGCACCAGATGGTATCATTTACTGCTGACAGGTCAGTAAGCAGGGATATATTGGCAATTTTGATGTGGTGAAGCATTAATTCATACGTACCCCTGACTATCATGTTCAGGTTCTTCTCTTCAAAATCATCCTGATCCTTGCGCGAAAAATCAAGAAGACCCCTGACAATGTCACCACACCTTTTGGTCTCAGTCTCAATGAGCCTCAGCTGCCTCAGGACATTTTCCTTTTTGCCTGGAGTAAGGTCCTGGTTGTCAATCTGCTTGTATATGAGCTTTGTATATATGAGAATTCCTGAAAGCGGGTTATTGATCTCATGCGCCACAGAAGCAGAGAGTTTGCCAAGTGAGGCTATCCTTTCAACATTGATAAGTTCATTCTGAACCTCAGAGAGCTCTTCTGACTTTTTCTGGACCTTGTATTCGAGCTGTTTTGACCAGTTCTCCAGTTCTTTTGTAGCCCTGTCAATATGATCAAGCATGTTGTTGAATGCCGTTGAGACCTTTTTCATGTCGTCAAGCAGGTAAGGGCCGATATCAAGCCTGGTTTGAACTTCACCGGCTGAAACGGCCTCGCTTGCTGCAATGATGCTGTGAAGCGGATCTTTTATCCTTCTCCTGGTGAAATATACAAATACACTTATGACTGCCGCGGTTATAACCAGCGCAAGGACAAGGAAATCAACCGATGACTTCTGAAGGGCATTGTCAAGATCCCTGAGAGGCATCCTGATGATGAGGGATCCGAGGATTTCCTCATTATCTGTATGTGCATGGCAGGCAGCAGTGTAGCAGGACATTTCATTCAGGATCGGGCGTCTGATAAGAAGGTGTCTCTGTCCCGGTTTGCCGGGGTTCATGCTGCAGTCACTCTTCTCATCGATTATCATGTAACTGCGCTCTCTCCCGGAAAACATGTCACTCAGATCGGAATGACATGCAATACAGTCAGGATTGCTGTGATTTCCTGATTCAGAAGTGAATGAAGAATAAGCGAGGTAATTGTTCTGGTCATAGAGGTTGACGTCATCAATGCCAGGCATCGTGTTTATTATGTCAAGTGTGCCGTGAAGCGTACTCTTGTCATTTTCAAGCATCGACTGATAGAGGGAACCCTCCACTATGGCACCTATATTGTTTCCGTTCTGCTTAAGGACGGTGTGGAAATACTTTACATAGAGGGTTCTGAAAATGACACTGAATGAGATGAAAAGAACCAGTGATGCCACCGTGATTATGGCGACAGCCCTTCCGTAGATTGTTGATCTGAACCTGAAATAGCTTAGGATCCTGTGCCACAGCCCGCCTGAACCTGCCTTATCACCTGATTTTTTCATTGCGGATGATATTAGTCCTTCTTGCAAAGCCCTGTGTTCAGCTGCCCCGGACCGGAGGCAGCTGAACACAGGAAGTGTGTAAATTTTCTACAATGTACAAAAAAATCGTTTACTGAAGTGACCCGATCAGTAATGCGCAGGGTAATTATCCGAGGAACTCCTTCCGGAAGCTGTTGCACACATCGTCATGCATTGAAGCCAGATTAAAGCCTTTGAAATACAGGTCCTTGAAGGAATTTTGCCTGTCAATATCCATAAACAGGAAGTCAAATATTCAAGGATTGTTTTATTTTCATTACACACTGCCGGTGTCAGCCTGATAGTGATCTCACATGTGTGAGTCAATGAATCTCATCTGGAACTCTTCCCAGATTTCCGGGCCGAACTCTTCGAGAAGGCCTTCCCTGAGCTCACCGCCGTCCTGCAGTACAACGCAGGCCAGTCTTGCT
>SBFZ01000290.1 GCA_006227095.1 Bacteroidota bacterium
TCTATATGAGGCCATCAGGATGGCGACCCTCTACCCTTCCCTCCTGATCAGGGCGGAAGACAGGGGTGTAATAGCTCCCGGAGCCAGGGCTGACCTGCTGGTATTGGATGATGAGTTACGGCTTAAAGGAATTTGTTTCAATGGAATAACAGAACTAATGAAGTAAAATCATGGCATTGCTGGGAATTGATCTTGGAGGAACGAAAGTTGCCTTTGCGCTTTTTGACCGCGAAGGCACTATGAGGGCGAAGGAGACGCTGACCCTTGACAACCGCAGGGGAACGGAAGTAGGCAAGATGATTGCCGTCAACGCTGCGCTGAAAGTGGCAGCTGCGGAGAGCGAGGGTGATCCGGTGGAGGCAATAGGCATTTCGGTGCCCGGGATAAGCAGGAGAGCATCAGGTACGGTATGGGCACCGAATATCCCCGGATGGGATGACTACCCGTTGCTGAGGGAGGTAACCACTGTAACCGGGGAGATACCGGTGATCATTGAGAGTGACCGCTCATGCTATATCTCGGGCGAGATATGGAAAGGAAACGCTCATGGCTGCCGTGATGCCATTTACCTGGCGGTGGGTACCGGGATAGGTGCCGGCATAACGGTTAACGGTGAGCTTCTTCACGGTGCGCATGATATCGCCGGAGCCATAGGCTGGATGGCGCTGTCAAGACCATTCAGGAGCAAATACACTATCTGTGGCAATTTCGAGTACTTTGCATCAGGTGAAGGCATTGCCCGCCAGGCAGCAGAGTATCTAAGAAGGCATGACAGATACCAGGGTGAGCTTAGAAGGGAGCCAGGTATAAAAATTACAACCCACGATGTCTTCAAAGCCCGCGAAAATGGTGACAAAGCTGCCGCTGCAATCATTGACCTGGCTGTTGAATACTGGGGTATGGCTGCCGCAAACCTGGTGAGCCTGTTCAATCCCGAAAAAATAATCTTCGGCGGTGGTGTTTTCGGACCTGCCGTGGGTCTGTTGCCGGCCATCAGGCAGGAAGCGGAGAAATGGGCACAACCGATAAGCATCAGGCAGGTAAGTTTCGAACCATCCGCACTGGCCGGTGATGCAGGTGTTTACGGTGCAGGTTTTCTGGCAATGAAACAGTTAGGTTAATTTTTACCCGTAATATGAAAGGGACATATAACAGACAACTCGTATTCTGGTCAGCATGCCTGGGCATGTTACTGTTCGGAATCGGACTAATCACGCTTGGGGCGGTTCTGCCTGACCTCAGGATAAAGCATTCACTTGATGCGGTGCAGGCCGGAACGCTTTTCTCCATTCTTCCGGCAGGAATAATCGGAGGGTCACTCCTCTTCGGGCCTGTATGCGACAGGTATGGCTACCGGATGCTGCTCCCGCTCTCGGCATTGCTAATGTTTGCCGGTTTTGAGGGGCTTGCTTTCACTGACACCGTCTGGATACTGACCCTTTCAGTTTTCCTCATAGGCCTTGGAGGAGGTGCCATCAACGGTGCCACCAACGCCGTGGTTGCTGACATCAGCACAAACGGCAAGGGAGCTGACCTGAGCATCCTGGGAGTCTTCTTCGGCATTGGCGCCCTGGGGATGCCACTGTTGCTCAGCCTGCTCAAGGAGACAGTCACCTTTGAGACCACCGTGGCCGGCACGGGGATACTGACTCTTGGGGCTGCTGTACTCTTCATTGCTGTCAGGTTCCCTGAAGCAAAGCAGGCCGAAGGGATATCCATGAAACAGATAGGGTCACTGGTCAGGGATGCAACCCTCCTCCTGATAGCATTTTTCCTGTTTTTCCAGAGTGCCTTTGAGGGGCTTATCAACAACTGGACTACAACCTACCTGATTGACAGAGTGGCTGCGCCGCAGGAGGCAGCACTGATGGGGTTATCATCATATGTAGCCGGCATGACGGTCATGAGGCTTCTGATTGGCTCTGTCATGAGGAAACTGCCGGAGAGAAAGCTCCTCTTTATGTCATTCGCCATCACCCTGGCTGCCCTCCTGATCTTCAGCCTCAGCCGGACGGTACTGCCGGCAGCAGCAGGATTGTTCATCCTGGGAGCAGGACTCGCGGCAGGCTTTCCCACCATGCTGGGTCTGGTGGGTAACAGGTATCCACACCTTTCAGGCACTGCCTTCAGTTTAGTCCTGGTGATTGCCCTGCTGGGGAATATACTGGTTAACTATTCCATGGGAGTTGTTGCCGAAAACTACGGAATAAAGCACCTTACAACCTACACCTTCACTTCACTCGGGCTGTTGGTTTTCATGGCAACGGTTATCTTTGGAAGATTGAAGCACAACAAATAAACCAATTCTAAAAATAAAGTAATATGCTTGCACTTGAATGGCTGAAAAACGCCAGGGATGTGATGAATCACATCGAAGAGACACAGATGGATAATATTAAGAAGGCTGCCCTGGTCATGGCTGACAGCATTGAATGCGGTCGATGGGTTCACACCTTCGGATGCGGGCATGCCACCCTTCCTATTGAGGAGATGTATCCCAGGATAGGTGGTTTTGTCGGTTTCCACCCGATGATTGAAATACCGCTCAGTTTCTTTACACATATTACCGGGGAGATGGGTGTTCACCAGTTTGTCTTTCTCGAGAGGGTTGAAGGATATGGGGTTGAGATCATGAAGGGATACACTTTTGACAACCGTGACACCATGTGGCTCTTCTCACACTCAGGTATCAACAATGTCAACATAGATATCGCCCTGGAGTCGAAAAAGAGGGGTATGAAGGTTGTTGTATTCGGCTCAGCCGCTGCCGCAAAAGGAAAGAAGACCAGGCATACATCCGGAAAAACTATCTTTGATATAGCAGACATAGTTGTAGATACCTGTGCTCCGCTTGAGGATGCGTCAGTCAGGCTGAAGAACCATTATGACAAGATAGGGCCTGTCTCCACGATGGCATTTGTGACCTGTGTCTGGATGACAGTCACCACTGTTGCAGAGATACTGGCTGACAGGGGGGTAAGGCTTTATATCCACCCAAGCCACAATGTACCGGGAGACGGCACTGCCAGGGAAAGGCTTGATGAAGCCCTTGCGGAGTACAAGCGCAGGGTTGCCGGAGTTTAAACATATGATATCATGAACCCGCTCGAAAGGACAAAGGCATTCATCGGTGGCAGGTCTGCTGACCGCGTGCCATTCCATCCGATACTGATGCGTTTTGCCGCACGGCATGCAGGTGTCAGGTACCGCGATTTCTGTCTCAGCCCTGCACATAAATGCAATGCCAACATCCGGACTGCCATTGATTTCGGATCTGACTGGGTCAACACAATGTCAGATCCCTGGGCTGAGGCTGAGGCCTTCGGAACCCGTCTCTTCTATCCTGAAGATGACCTTCCTAAGGTTGAAAGGTACGCCATTGAAGATATTTCCGACACAGAACGGATGAGTGTGCTCCGGCCTGAAGACCATACCAGGATGAGGCAACGGGTTGAGGAGATACGAATATACAACAGGGAGGCTGCAGGCATGTATTTTATCTGTGGCTGGGTTGAAGGGCCCCTTGCAGCCTGGTGTGACATGCGGGATATAAACATGGCAATGACAGACATGTACGAATACCCGGAAAAGGTTCACAGGGCCCTTGACATCATCACCGACAGCGCCATAGCCTTTATCACCCCACAGGTGAAAGCCGGGGCTCACTGCATAGGGATAGGTGATTCTGTCTGCTCACTCATTTCCCCTGATCTCTACCGGGAATTCTGTTTTGAACGTGAAAAGAGGCTCGTTGATCACATCCACTCCCTGGGTGCCTATGTCAAAATACATATATGCGGCAATATTTCAGCTATCCTTTCTGACGTCATTATGACAGGCGCTGACATCGTTGATATTGATCACCGTACCGGACCCGTGACTGATGTGCTGGGCATGCTCAGACCAGACCAGGTGTTTTCAGGCAAAAGTGATCCGGTTTCGGTTTTGCAGGAGGGTGACAATGAACTCATCCGCCGCAGCTGCCAGGAATTCTTCAGGGAAGCCGGCAGCCGTGCCATACTCTCGGCCGGATGTGAGGTGACACCGGGGACCCCGGACGGCAATCTGTCATTTTTCTCATCGATGGCAGATGAACTCAGTGATGACAAGGGTAAAACTACCTGATTGAAAACTATCAGGCAGCAGCCTGAATCTGGAATAACAGGGAACAGACAGAAATTATGGGAAAGGATGTTGCACTGGTTCTTTCGAGCGGCGGAGCCCGGGGTTTTGCCCACATTGGAGCCATAAATGAACTGGAGAGCAGGGGTTACAATATCACTTCAGTGGCCGGCACCTCCATGGGAGCGCTGGTAGGTGGCATCTATGCTTCCGGCAGGCTCAGGGAGTTCGAAGAGTGGGTCAGCTCACTCGACATGATGGAAGTACTCAGGCTTACTGACGTAACCCTCAGCAGCAATGGATTCGTGAAGGGAAACAGGATCATTGAAAAGCTTAAGGAGATAGTCCATGACCATGATATTGAAGATCTGCCCATCCCTTACTGCGCCATTGCCACTGATTTAATAAGGGGCAGGGAGAGAATTTTCAATAACGGAAGTCTTTTCAATGCCATCAGGGCCTCCATCTCAATCCCCACCTTCTTCCAGCCCTACAAACTTGGAGGAGACTATTTCGTTGACGGAGGACTGGTAAATCCGATACCCATAAACAGGGTAAAGCGGATTGATGGCGACCTTCTGGCAGTGGTGAATGTCAATGCAGACATACCGCATGTGATGATGGAGCCGCCTGAAGAGCCAGAGGAAAAAGGAATCCTGCGGATGATCAGGAGCATAAATGACCGCACCGGGAAGCACATTCCAAAAAACAAAAAAGACCACATCGGGTTATTCAATCTCAACAACAGGAGCATCAGCATCATGCTCAACCAGATAACAGCCCTGACCCTCAGGAATTACCAGGTCGACCTTATGGTCAGTATCTCCAGGGAATCATACGGAACCTATGATTTTTACCGGGCTGCCGAAATAATCAGGGAAGGCCGGAGGGCAACCTCCGTAGCGCTGGAAGGACTCGAGTCAGGGGAGTACACGGGCCTTTGAATTTCAGGGACTAAAAATCCTGATTCCGGTCAAAATAGCTTATCTTTGGTTTATGATCTAAACTATACCCCCTATGAAAAGATCCTGTATTTTGCTGAGTCTTTTGCTGCTCATGGCAGCACCTGGCCTCAGGGGCCAGAAACCGATAAAGGTATTTGAAGACAGTGTTCAGTTTGGGAACTACCTCTATCCGGGTTTTAATGTCACCATTCCGGAAGCTGACTATGACAGGGCACTGAAGAACTGGATCAAGGTTCAGGAGACCGGAACCAAGTCAAAGGTACAGACAGAAAACGGTGAAATGACGATTTTCGGTGCGCTGGTCAAACAGATTACCCCGGCCCCGGTTAACATCTACAGCCGTCTGATGAATGAAGACACACTCAGCAGGCTGCTGGTGGCAATTGAACTGAAGAAGGATCAGTATATAGAACCTGCAGCGGGTGACATTCAGCTCACTTCTGCAAAGAACTTCCTGAAGGAATTTGCAAAGGATCAGTACATTGATTTCATCAAGGACGAGCTGGCTGCGGAGGAGAAGAAACTGCGTGATCTCAGGCAGGAGCTGGGAGGGCTTGAAAGCAGCAAGGCCCGTTCCCAGAAAACGGCGCGGAAGAAGAGAAACACCGTAAACGATGAACAGGAGAAGCTGCTCGTCAAAAACAATGAACTAAGTCTTCTGGCAAATGAAATTATTGTCAAAAATAACGAGATGATGGCAATGGAGGTGGGACCGGGCAGGGATGCCGTGTCAGACCAGATCAGGGAGCTGGAGAAACGTCGTAAAAGCCTTCAGCGGGAAATAGGCAAGGGAGAGAACCGTATCCGGAAGGCAAATGCTGATATTGACCAGGCTGACAGGGCAATTCCCAGAAATGAGGATGAGCAGAAAGAAATGAAAGCAAGGATTGATGCCCAGCAGGCAGTAGTACAAAAGTATATAGACAAGCTGAATACCGTCAAGCTTTATTGAATCACCCCGGCAAACAGTAATATGCAACCAGATAATCACATTTGATATGGAAAACCAGGAACAAAAGGAAAACTACCAGCAGAAGATACAGGATCAGCTTGATGAATGGAGGGCTGATATCGACAGGCTCAGGGAGAGGGCAAAGAGTGCCACGGCTGAGACAAAGCTGAAGTACCAGGAAAATATTGACCGGCTTGAGCTGAAGATGGAAGAAGGAAAGTCGAAGCTGAAGGAGCTGAAGGAATCAGGATCAGAGGCATGGGATGCGGTAAAGGATGGTGCCGATTCAATCTGGGACACCATGAAGGCAACCTTCGCCGAGGTAAAGGAGAAGCTTAAGGAAAAGTAGGCAGTTGGCAATTTGAGCCTCTGACTCCGGAAGAGGGTCAATCCCGTACCCGCCATTTGGCGGGTCGGGAAGGCAAGAGGCACCAGGCAGTAGTGCTGGCAACGGCAGGTAGCAGAGTATTTGAGATTGCGGACTATCGTCTACCGGCGGGGTACTCCTGCATAGTACAGGTCAAACCCGCCCTTGCCACCTGGGCGGTTTGAGGAGAAAATGAGAAGGTCATTCAGAAATCTACCCTCCTCACCGGATACTACTATGGGGCGGTATTCATCATATTCTGAATTGATATGAGCGCCCATGTTGACCGGTACCGACCAATCCTGGCCGTTCCACACCGAGTACCAGAGGTCAAAGCCCCCGTAACCTCCTTCCCTGTCAGATGCAAACACCATTGTGTTTCCGCATATGAACGGACACTTGTCGGAGCTGCTGCTGCTCAACGCAGCAACCCGGGTAACTGTGACCGCAGAGGGATCACTGATGAGCTTCCCCTCTTCGCTAACGGCCTGGTAAATATCGAATGAGCCATCGCGGTCTGACATGAAATAAACCGTCTCCCTGCCCTGGAGACCTCCGGTATGAAGGGTCAGATATCCGTCGTCAGACCCGCTATTGAGTGCAGTCAGTACGAAGGGTTCTTCCAGCGGGTCAAAAACATCATTACCCAGCAGGTATTTGCAGCACCAGATATCAAGATTACCTTCCTGGTCACTGGAGTAGAAAAAGCGCTCCGTCCCTTCATTCTTCCATGTATAGAAATATGGATAGTCAGCCGTAAACAGCGGACCAAATTCATTGCTGTCCGTGTTTACCTGTTCAAGAAGGCCGTTTTCATTCTGCCATGCGCTGATCTTAAACTCCCCGTCCAGGAGATCAAAGAAGATGTTGCCTCCGAATGATATGAAATCGAAATCGTTGCCCAATGAGTTTCGGTTTGTAGAAAATATGAGCGTAAATCCCCTTTCAGACCATGTGATCCTCAGGTCAGAATTATAATCGTCAAATGATGAATTCACACCCGGGAAGTTGACCGGCACGGGAGAAATGATCCCGCCGTCGAAGTTTAGCCTGTAACCCGTGCATGATGTCAGCAGGAGCGTAACCATGATGATGAATGATGCTCTTTTCATTGCCGCGGTGCTTTAAGGTTCATGACAAAACCGAGATTGATATTCACGAAATGAACCGGCAGGAGGAAATACCCCTCAGGGCCTGTTTCATCGTGGAATGCTCCGAC
>SBFZ01000115.1 GCA_006227095.1 Bacteroidota bacterium
TGCCTGCACATCGCGCCTCCTGACGCGGCCCATGCCTGCACGCTGTGCCTCCTGACGCGGCCCTTGCCTGCACATCGCGCCTCCTGACGCGCCGCCTGGCAGCATCATATCCCCCCGGCTTCCAAAGGGCTGACAGCCACCTCCTGGCCGCATCATATCCCGCCGGCTTCCAAAGGGCTGCCAGGCGACACCTGCCGACTCCCGGCAGTGGCATCAGTGCAGCCCTTCCTGCATCCCGCTACCATCCATATTATTCATAAACATGACATATGTAAGGTTTTCAGAAATCTATTGTTATTATTTTCACACTCGAAAAATTTCAGTCATAAGACACCGTTATTTTATCTAAATACTTAAAATTCAATAGAAATGTATCACACTGGCAACCTGGTGAAGGATCTGGCAGAGAAGCACGGCCGCAAGAGAGAGAGCCTTATGCCGATCCTTCAGGACATTGTTAAGAAGCACAACTACCTTACTGATGATGCAATGGTGGCAGTAGCCACTGAGCTTGACATCTCTGCAGCAGAAGTTTACGGAACGGCATCATTTTACACCTTCCTTGATACCGAGGAGAGGGGAAAGAATGTTATCAGGGTCTGCAAGACCATAACCTGTTCCATGAAGGGGAAGAATGACATAATCAGTACCATTGAGGATATCCTGAAGATAAAGGTGGGTGAAACCACTCCCGACAGGATGTTCACTCTTCTGGAAACAAACTGCATCGGGTGGTGTCACAAGGCTCCTGCCATTCTTATCAATGACATGCCTTACACTGACCTGACGCCGGAGACTGTGATAGATGTGATTAAAGGTTATATGCGCTAACAAGAGGGAGGCACTGAAATGAAAAACAAAGGACTAACAAAGGTTGACCTTATATTTGAAACCATTGATGTCAGAAAGGTAATGACCAAGGCCTTCGAGATGACAAGTGATGAGATTATCAACGAAATCCTCGAATCAGGTCTTAAAGGTCGTGGCGGCGCCGGATTCCCAACCGGTCTGAAATGGAAGTACACTGCAGCCGAACAGGAACCGGAAAAATATATTGTCTGCAACGCTGATGAAGGCGAGCCCGGAACATTCAAGGACCGTGAGATTCTTGACAAGGCTGCCTCAAAGGTATATGCCGGGATGGCCATTGCCGGAAAGGCCATGGGATCAAAGAAGGGATTCATTTACCTGAGGGGTGAATACAGGTTCCTTCTGCCTCAGCTGTTCGTGGAGCTTCACAAGTTTCACAAGATGATCCATGAGATAGGTTATGATTTCACCATTGAATACCGTATGGGCAGCGGCGCATATATCTGCGGTGAGGAGAGTGCCCTCTTTGAATCTATAGAGGGATTCCGCGGAGAGCCCCGCAACAAGCCTCCATACCCGACAGTCAGCGGTCTTTTCTCAAAACCCACCTCGATCAACAATGTCGAGACCCTGGTAACAGCAGTAATGATCATAGAGAAGGGGGCGAATGAATACGTAAAACTTGGAACGAAAGACTCCCGCGGGTCAAAGGTATTCTCAATATCCGGTGACACTCCCATTCCCGGAATTTTCGAACTGGAGCTTGGTATGACCGTACAGGAATTCGTTAATGAGTTTGGTGACGGTGACACCAAGGCGGTTCAGGTTGGAGGTGCGTCAGGCTTCTGCGTACCGCGCAAGAGGTTCGGTGACACCATCATTGGTTTCGAGGGTGTGCCTACGGGCGGATCCATGAAGCTTTTCAACAGTTCCCGCTCAATGTACAATGTGCTTCACAACTACCTTGACTTCTTTGCCGAGGAGTCGTGCGGCCAGTGTACCCCGTGCCGTGTCGGCTGCCAGCAGCTGCTCAAGGGTGTGGAAAATGTAAAGAAGGGCGAAGCAAAATCCACATATCTTAATGAACTGGTCAAGCTGGCTGATACCATGAAGGTTGCTTCAAAATGCGGTCTTGGCCAGTCTGTTGGCAACGCCTTCAAATCAATAGTCGAGAATTTCAGGGAAGAGATAATTTACTAAATACAGGATAGAATAAAATGGTTACTCTTAAGATAAATGATCAGGAAGTAAAGGTAGCGGAAGGAACCACAGTCCTTGAGGCTGCCAAGAAGCTTGGCGTAAATATTCCGACACTGTGCAATCACCCCGATCTCTGTGTGGCAGGAAACTGTCGCGTATGCGTGGTAGAGCAGACCGGTGCCCGCACTCTCATAGCAGCCTGTGCAATGCCCGTCTCCGAAGGGATGGATATACACACCAATTCTCTGAAGGTCAGGAATGCACGCAAGCATATAGTTGAGCTGCTGCTGTCAGAGCACAGGGCAGACTGCACCAAGTGTTACAAGAACCAGAAGTGTGAGCTCCAGACACTCGCAAATGAGTATTCTTTTGGTGAGCATATTTTCCTTGACCTGGTTGAGAATCACCCCTATATTGTAGACAGGTCATCACCGGCTTTCATCAAGGATGACAGCAAGTGCATCAGGTGCCAGCGCTGTGTCCGTACATGTGCCCAGCTGCAGCATGTTTCTGCAATTGCAGTTGCCAACAAGGGGGCGCACATGAAGATCTCCTCATTCCATGACAGGCCCATGAGCCACGTGGTTTGCACCAACTGTGGCCAGTGTGTCAACCGTTGCCCGACGGGTGCTCTGACGGAAAAGACCTATATTGACCAGGTATGGGATGCCATTTACGATACTGACAAGCATGTGGTTGTGCAGACAGCCCCGGCAGTCAGGGTAGCCCTTGGAGAAGACCTGGGATATGATCCGGGTGAAAGGGTGACGGGCAAAATGGTTACCGCTCTCAGGCAGCTTGGGTTTGACTCGGTGCTTGACACTGACTTCACTGCTGACCTTACAATTATTGAGGAAGGTACTGAGCTGCTTACCAGGCTGAAGAAGGTACTGGTTGAGAATGACCACAGCATGGCACTTCCGATGTTCACATCCTGCTCACCGGGTTGGATCAAGTTCATTGAGCATAAATACCCGAAGATGCTCCCGAACCTCTCCACATGCAAATCGCCGCAGCAGATGTTCGGAGCCCTTGCCAAGACATTCTATGCCCAGAAGCGCAATATTGACCCTTCAAAGGTGGTCTCAGTATCGATAATGCCCTGTACGGCCAAGAAGTATGAGGCTGACAGGCCCGAAATGAGGTCAAGCGGATACAAGGACATTGATTTCGTTCTCACCACCCGTGAACTGGCAGTAATGATCAAGCAGGCAGGGATAGACTTCCGTACGCTTGAACCTACCCATTATGATTCACTGATGGGTTCATCAACTGGCGCCGCAGTAATATTCGGGGCTACAGGAGGTGTGATGGAAGCAGCTTTGCGTACTGCCTATGAGATTGTTACAGGTAAGCCTGTGCCGTTCAAGAACCTCAATATCATGCCTGTGAGAGGTATGGACGGTGTCAAGGAAGCCACAGTCAAAATTGAAGGAACCACCGAGGAATGGAGATTCCTGGAAGGTGCTGAACTTAAAGTTGCAATAGCCCACGGACTCGTCAATGCCAACAAGGTCGCAAAGGCTGTCAGTACCGGCAAGGCAAACTACCATTTCATTGAGATCATGGCCTGCCCCGGAGGTTGTATAGGTGGTGGCGGACAGCCAATACCAACGAATGTGGAGGTAAGGCAGAAACGAATGGATGCCATTTACTCGGAGGATATGCATATGGATCTGAGAAAATCACATGAGAACCCCGAAGTGATTGCTATCTACAACGAGTTCCTGGAGAAGCCGAATGGTCATAAGTCTCATGAATTGCTACATACACATTATATTGAGAGAGAATCCTATTGATTGATTCTGCCTGTCAGTTATGCCGCAGAGACGTTGCCAGCAGCGTCTCTGCTTTTTTTTGCTGTTTTTCAACAGAAAAGTTTGCTGCTAAGCAGTTTTTCACCATTTTTAGAAAGTCGGGCAATTCGTTGCTGAAACATGAATGAACTATGAGTGGTTTTGACTTTTCGAAAAGAGATTCTTTTGGCAGCAGGCTGGGTGTTATTGCTGCGGCGGCCGGATCGGCAGTTGGGCTTGGTAATATATGGAGGTTTCCCTATGTCCTCGGTGAGAACGGGGGAGGGGCTTTCCTCATCATCTACCTGGTCATAATCTTCTCCATCGGTATACCCGTTATGATGTCCGAACTGGTAATAGGCCGGCGGTCTCAGCGGAATGCGGTGGGTGCGTTCCGGACCCTTGCCCCGGGCAAACCCTGGTTCCTTGTAGGTACGATGGGTATTGTGGCTGCCTTTATGATACTCGCATTTTATACAGCGGTTGCCGGATGGACACTCGAATACCTCTTCCAGACACTTACCGGCGGAATCAGGGGGAAGGACTCCGTGGAACTTACGGTTATGTTTGACCACTTCCAGAAAGAATCTCTTCGCCCTGCGCTCTGGTTTTCCGTGTTCATGATAGCCACCGCCGGCATTGTCCTCGGAGGGGTAAGAAAAGGGATAGAAAAATCAACCAAGATACTGATGCCATTGCTTTTCATCCTGCTTATAGTGCTCTGCATCAAGTCGCTTACTCTTCCGGGTGCCGGAAAGGGTATTGAATTTCTGTTCCGCCCTGATTTTTCAAAAATCACAGGCACCACGGTACTGATGGCCCTGGGACAGGCATTCTTTTCCCTCAGCATTGGCATGGGTACGCTTATCACCTACGGTTCCTACATACCAAAGGATAATAAACTGGGAAGCACGGCAGTACAGGTCTCAATGGTAGATCTTGCCATTGCCATATTCGCCGGCCTGGCCATCTTCCCTGCAGTGTTTGCCTTCGGGATATCACCTTCCTCCGGTGAGGCGCTTACATTCATAGTGCTGCCGGGTATCTTCCAGCAGATGGCAGGAGGGATGATCTTTGCCTTTGCCTTTTTCTTCCTCCTGGCGATAGCAGCGTTGACATCAACGATATCAGTGCTTGAAGTGATTGTGGCTTACTTCTCGGAACAGCTCAACATGAGCAGGCGAACCGCGATACTCATTGCCACAGCCTCAATGTTCATTCTTGGAATCTCTGCTTCCCTGTCATGGGGCGCAATGAAAGGGGTGACCCTGTTCGGGCTGAATATCTTTGACCTCTTCAATTTCACCACTGCCAATATCCTTCTGCCACTTGGCGGACTGCTCATTGTGGCATTCCTGGGCTGGTTCTTCCCGGGAAAGGATTCCAGGGACGAACTGTCGAACGGTGGTTCAGTGAAAATAAGATACTACAGTCTCTACCGGTTCGCCATAAGGTTTCTGGCACCGGTTGCCATTGCCCTTGTTTTTCTCAACGGACTCGGATTGCTTGAATTCTAACGATCAATGAAAAAGATATGCACGGAATAAACGATTTCCTGGTAAAGCTTGACGGATACCTTGGTGGTCATCCATGGTTCATGGTTCTGCTGATTGGCACAGGCCTCTTTTTTACAATTTATCTGGGATTTCCGCAGATAAGGTATTTCAGGCATGCCATAAGGATAACGCGCGGAACCTATGATCATTCACATGACATTGGTGATACATCCCATTTCCAGTCGCTTGCAACGGCTCTTTCAGGAACGGTAGGAACGGGGAATATTGCGGGGGTTGCCCTTGCAATCCACCTCGGAGGTCCGGCAGCTCTATTCTGGATGCTGGTCACGGCTGCCATTGGCATGTGCACGAAAATGGTCGAAGTCTCGATATCCCACAAGTACCGCGACATTCTTCCAGACGGTTCGGTTTCAGGGGGTCCGATGTACTACATGAAAAAGCGTCTTAACATAAAGACAGGCAGCGGTAAGATCATCAAGACCGGTGTGGTGCTCGGTGCATTTTTCGCCGGGGCAACCATACTCAGTTCATTCGGTACCGGCAGCCTGCCGCAGATAAACAGCATTTCCAACTCCGTGTTTGCATCATTTGGCATTAAGCATATCATAACCGGGGGTATCCTGGCCGTACTGCTGGGCCTTGTCATAATCGGAGGGATAAAGAGAATTGCCAAAGTCACTTCCGTACTGGTGCCGTTCATGGCCATACTCTATCTCACCGGTGCGCTGCTTGTCATCTTTTCACATCCGGGAAACATAATACCATCCTTCATCTCCATATTTGCCGATGCCTTCACCGGTTCAGCAGCTGCAGGAGGGTTCCTGGGAGCCTCATTTGCCTTTGCCATGAACAGGGGCGTGAACAGGGGTCTGTTCTCGAATGAGTCTGGCCAGGGTTCAGCACCCATAGCGCACTCTGCAGCCCGGGCCCCGGAGCCTGTCTCCGAGGGTATGGTGGCACTGCTCGAACCGTTCATTGATACCATCTGCATATGTACTTTGACCGGGCTTGTTCTCCTGGCTTCCGGTGCATGGAACACGAAGACTGAAAACCAGTTTCAGCCTACCGACATGCAGATTCTTACCGGCATTTATGATGACGGTAACAAGGATGATGTCAAAAAACTGAGCAGGCACCTCAGGGGGGATGAGTTCCTTGATCTGTTCAATGGTAAACTTTCAATAGAGAATGGTGAGATAACCACTGCGGGAGTCTCGGTCATCCATGCAAGGTCACTCGCGGAAAATGTCAGGTTTCTTTCAGGAAAGGATCCATACAGCGGTGAACTTGAAGTGATTGCCGGAAAGCTGGCCCCGATGACATCCCTGACAGTGCGGGGTGAGTCACTCATACACAGTGCCCCGCTGACCACATTTGCTTTCAGCCAGAGCATGCTCAAGGGCTACGGGTCATATATAGTCACCTTTTCACTGCTTCTGTTCGCATTCTCCACTGCCATTTCCTGGTCTTACTATGGTGACAGGGCTACCACATACCTGTTCGGCCAGAAGTATGTGCTGATTTACAGGCTCGTCTATGTGAGTGCCTTCTTCATTGCCTCATTCACAGACACCACGATAATCTGGTCTCTGTCATACGTGGCAATAGTCCTGATGGCTGTTCCCAACCTGATAGGCATACTCCTTCTCCGTAAGGAAGTAAAGGAATCGGTACGTGATTACTGGCTTGCCTTCTCCAGGCAATACCCCGGAGAAAAGATCTCCAAAAAGATGTCGAAGAGGTTTGGTTCTGACTAATACTAAGTAATTCAGGCACTTATCCGGATAAACATTTTTTTTGCCGCTGCTGTATAAGGGATTGAGTTTTTAATAACCTTTGATCACTTAAATTTCCTGAGTGATCATTGTCTGAGTTATGAGCGGTTTCGACTTTTCGGGGAGAGACTCATTTGGCAGCAGGCTGGGGGTGGTAGCCGCTGCGGCCGGATCGGCTGTGGGTCTCGGTAATATCTGGAGATTTCCCTATGTTCTTGGTGAGAACGGAGGTGGTGCCTTCCTGATAATCTACCTGGTAATAATGTTTGCCATAGGCATCCCTGTGATGATGTCAGAGCTGGTAATAGGGCGCAGGTCACAGCGGAACCCGGTGGGTGCCTTCAGGGTACTGTCGCCCGGAAAACCTTGGTACCTCGTGGGAATGATGGGAATCATTTCCGCATTTATGATACTTGCTTTTTATACTGCTGTTGCGGGATGGACCCTTGAGTACATATACCAGACCCTCACCGGTGGATTCAGCGGCAAGAGCTCCGCGGAACTTACTGCAATGTTTGATTC
>SBFZ01000426.1 GCA_006227095.1 Bacteroidota bacterium
TATATCTATCTTGAGAAGGGCGGGATGGAGGCTGTTTTTGCCCGGCACCAGTCCGGTGCAACACTTCAGCCGGCAATACATGAGTTCGGAAAAGTCTTTTTTGAACTCCCGCACAATGCCAGGACCCGCAGGCATCTTTCTGATCCGTATAAAGGTTCTGCCGCCAAGAGGATCAACATGTTTCTCAGGTGGATGGTACGTGATGATGACCGGGGTGTTGACTTCGGTTTATGGAAGAGCATCTCACCGTCACTACTATCCTGTCCGCTCGATGTGCATTCAGGGAATGTGGCCCGCAAGCTGGGTTTGCTTACGCGAAAACAGAGTGATGCAAAGGCAGTGGCAGAGCTCGATGCCAGGCTGCGTGAGCTTGATCCGGCTGACCCTGTAAAATATGATTACGCGCTATTCGGGCTTGGTGTATTCGAAAAATGGTAAATATACATACGGTTTATTCCCGATAGAGGCAGCATGCCGGCAGGCTGTTGTATGTGGAATCCGGGGCCCGGTATTTGTCATTATCATGGCCTGCCTCAGCGATTGCTTTTTTAACGGCATCAATGTTTGTATGCTCTTTATCGTAGCTTATGTGCAACTGTTTCGTATCGATATTCCATTCTGCCGACTTAATTCCGTGAACTGATCTGGCGGTTGTTTCAATCCTGTCCTTGCACATCTCGCATGATCCCTCCACCCTGAATTCGGCATGGCTTGTGCCGGCAGCCTGTTTGAAACCGGTGGTGGCTGTCGTACCGTGATCATGGTCTGCGCCTTCAGTATCCATGTCGGCGCTGCCTGTTCCGGACATTGTCTCATGATCATGGCCTGCAGAAGCAGCTCCCCCTGACGGATTCATCATGCTGGGCTTGCCTTCCAGCTGGGCCGCGGCATCTACGCTGAATGTCCCGTTGGTAACTATCACTTCACCTTCAGTCAATCCTGCTTTTATAACCCATCCATCAATGAGTGAAGGCCCGAGGGTGACCTCGCGCATCCTGAAAACCGGCTCATCGCTTCCCGGCTGCTTTACATAAACAACAGACCGCACACCGGTCCAGAGGACTGCTGACCGTGGTATTACAAGCTCGTTGCCGTATCCGGAGAGGGCAGACTGCACAACGCCTGTGGCAAACATCTCAGGCTTGAGCCTTTCTGACCTGTTATCCGCCTCCACCCGTACCTTTGCAACCCGTGTTACAGGATCGATCACCGGATCAATAAAGGCTATGGTGCCGGTAAACTCAGTTCCGGGATATGCCTTGAGCATAAACTTCATTTTATCATTTTTCCTGAGGAACTGCAGATCACTCTCATACGCGTCAAACATTACCCAGACTTTTGACAGATCGGCTATCCTGTGAAGAATTGTGCCACGTGATACATAATCGCCTTCATTGACCAGTCTTTCCATCACCACTCCGGTGGTATTTGAGACTATCTCCAGTGTTGGCTGTACTGTGCCGGAGGTTTCAATTGCTGCTATCTGTTCATCAGTGAGTTTCCACTGGCGCAGTTTCTCCTTCGCCGCTTCATAGATTGCCGGCTGGATCGACTTTGTTTTTGCCGCTTCGAGCAGTTCCTGCTGTGCTGTAATGACCTCCGGAGAGTAGATTCTTGCCAGTGTCTGACCCATTTCTATTGTCTCACCTGTGAAGCTTGCATACAGTTGTTCAATCCTGCCTGACAGATGAGACACCTGGTTCTGAAGCTGCCGCTCGTCAACCTGCACCTTGCCGTAGAGGCGGACCTCACGGGTCGGTTTATGCCGCGAGACCACCGTAGTCTCCACCCTGGCAAGCATGGCTGCCTCTTCGGTCATTTGAATTGCGTCCGGATCAATTGAAGCAGATCCCCCCTGCACCAATGGAATGAGGTCCATGGCACATATGGGACATTTCCCTGGTTCCTCCATCCTGATCTGTGGATGCATCGAGCATGTCCAGATGGTGGCAGCAGATTCCTCAGCAGGGGATCCGTTTGTTTCTGTTTTTACTTTCGACGGATGAAAAACCAGCCATCCTATAAAAATTCCTGCCAGCAGTATGATTGTGAAACTCAAATACCTGTTGGCTATTATTCCGGTCAGTTTATTCTTTTTCATTGCTTGAATTTTGAGATGTTGGTTCTGAAGCCATCAGCTGGTTAAGCCTGGCAACAGCAATATTCCGGTCTGCAACTGCGTCAACCATGCCCAGGTGATAGTCAAGGGTCTGTTGCAGCAGTCTCAGGACATCGGTGAGGTCAGCCGTAGCGGCTGAATAGCCCTTCAATACCAGGTCAAGCGACCTGGAGGCAAGGGTGAACTGTGTCTCGTAGAGTTCTCTGCGACTTTGTGCGTCGTCGTACATCCGGAGGGCTTCATAATAGTCAGTCTGCAGGCCGGTGGCCGTAGCCCTGCGGTTGAGTGATGCCGCATCCTGCATCAGTGAAGCCTCCTCGCGCATTGCCCTGTATTTCTTCCTGTATATTGGCAGGGTGACGCTTATCATTGGCATAATCATGTCGCGGCCGTTCATCTCCGATGCTGACATGGCACTTCTGCCTATGGGTGCATAGCTCACTCCCAGTCCGGTCATGGGTAGCCCCATGCCTTTCGCCATTCTTTC
>SBFZ01000194.1 GCA_006227095.1 Bacteroidota bacterium
TGTGCAGATGATGCAATTGCAGCATGACACCACCCTGACGGTGGAAACATACTATATAGACAGCTTTGAACCTGCCAGGAGGGCAACACAGGGACACTACTTCAACAGCAACGTGAAAATGAGAACCGTGACGCAGGAGGTTGACTACTTCAGGGGTGACTACATAGTGCCTGTAAACCAGAGATCAAAAAAATATATTGTAACCATGCTTGAGCCGCAGAGCGAATCAGGCTTCTTTGCCTGGAACTTCTTCGACTCATTTCTTGAGGGGCAGGACTGGTATTCTGTCTGGGGGTTTGAGAGCCACCTCAAAAAGCTGCTTGATGATGACCCAGCCCTGAGGGAAGCCTTTGAAAAGGCAAAGCAGTCAGATTCGAAAGTTGCCTCTGACCCGGTGGCCCAGCTGCAATGGCTCTACCAGAACACTCCGGCATCGGAGCTTGAGAAGCGAACCAGGCTCTATCCGGTAGGCAGATTGATGAATATGGGAGAAATATTTAAAAGTGCACGGTAAACTCCCGGAGGCAAACAATGGAACCGGGCCGGCATATTTCAGCCAGGGAAAACCATGGAGCAGTGCCATAAGGTTTAAATTGTTGGCAATAAAGTGTACAGGTTCAGATATTATTTTATGACAAAAGAAAAACTTAGCAGCATATATGACAGTGAGGAGTTCCGCAGGTACGGACATGAGGTGATAGACATACTTGCTGATTATCTTAAAGAGGCAACCTCGCGAAGCGAGATGCCTGTTCTTGACTGGCGTGAGCCGGAAGAGCTGGTGGCCGAATTTGATTTCAATAATCCTTCCAACGCTGATCTCCCTCCTGAGATGTTTATCCGTAAGGTTATCGGGGGGATGAACCATCTGCACCATCCCCGTTTCGTGGGGCACCAGAACACCCCTCCTCTTATGGCAGGTATGATTGCACAGATATGTACTGCCGTGCTCAATAACGGTGTGGCTGTATATGAGATGGGGCCTGCCGCCATGGCTGCCGAGCGCAATGTGATAAGATACCTGGCCGGGATGATTGGATTTGGAGACGGCGCTGACGGTATCTTCACCCATGGTGGCAGTGCCGGAAACCTGACAGCATTGCTTGCAGCACGGCAGGCGATGAGCGATTACAATATCTGGGAAGAGGGTGTCAGGCATGACAGACCCGTGGGGATCATAGTCTCTGACCAGTCACATTACAGTATATCACGGAATGCCAAAGTCATAGGTCTTGGTGGCGGATCGGTAATACGTATCCCCTATGACAACCGCTATGCCATGCGAACCGATCTGCTCAGCGATACCATGAAACGGGCGGAGGACCGTGGAATAAGGGTGATCTGCGTGGCTGCCAACGCCTGCTCAACCGCTACCGGTACATATGACAACCTGGAGGAGATAGCTTCCTTTTGCAGGGAAAATAAACTTTGGTTCCATGTTGACGGGGCTCACGGTCTCGGGGTACTGTTTACGGATAAATACCGTCACCTTGTCAGGGGACTGGAGCATGCCGACTCGGTTGTATTTGATTTTCACAAGATGCTGCTTACTCCCGGCCTTAACACTGTGGTGCTGTTCCGTGACGGAAACAGGTCATATGAGACTTTCGCTCAGAAAGCAGGTTACCTCTTTGAGAAGCATGACGAGAACGAATGGTACAATGGTGCCAAAAGAACCCTTGAGTGCACCAAGAGTGCCCTGGGGATAGTGGCCTGGTCAATGATAAGGTATTACGGACAGGAAACCCTGGGGAAATATGTTGAAAGCAGGTATGACCTTGCAGCCCGGTTCGCTGAAGCAATCCGCCGTGAGAGCGATATGGAGCTGGCAGTAACCCCGGAGTCAAACATCGTCTGCTTCAGGTATGCCCCCGGCGGCATCACCGGGGAACAGCTCAATGACCTCAACCGAACCATCAGGAAGGAGATTGTCAGGAGTGGTGAATTTTACCTTGTCCAGACTGAACTTGACGGAGTAATATGGCTCCGTACCGCCCTGATGAATGCAATGACTGATGACGGTGATCTGGATCGGCTGATAACCAGCATTAAAAAACGGGGTGCCGCCCTGGCCGGCGAAAGAAACTGAGAGACAGAATTCAGCTCATCTCCGGCCGGCAGAAGAAACTGACCGGGGTAATGCAGCTCTTGCCCTGGCCGGCGGAAGTTGCTAACCGGGAAATGCAGTTCCTGCCCTTGCCGGCAGTTTTACCTCACATGAAAGTCTAGAACAGTCTCGCCTGCGAGCCGGGCCACCAGGTGGTCGCCCTTTTTCACCGGACCCACACCTGAAGGGGTGCCTGTGAAGATCAGGTCTCCGGTCTTGAGGGTATAGAATCTTGAGACATACTCAATTATTTCGGCAAAGCTGAAGATAAGGTCAGAGGTATTACCCTCCTGTCTCAGGCCGCCGTTCACCTCAAGTGAGAAACTGATGTCAGAATGGTTCGTGAACTGCTCTGCCGGGATGAAGGTGCCCAGGGGTGCTGAACCGTCAAAGGTCTTTGATAGCTCCCACGGATGGCCTGCCTGCGAAAAACGATGCTGCAGGTCACGCGCCGTGAAGTCAATCCCCACTGTGAAGGCATCATAGTAACGGTGTGC
>SBFZ01000365.1 GCA_006227095.1 Bacteroidota bacterium
CCGAAACCCAGAGGTCAAGCTCCCCCAGTCCGCCTTCACGGTTTGATGTGAAGTAAAGTTTCTTTCCGTCAGCAGAGACGGCAGCGTGCGATTCGTAGAACCTGGTATTGATGTTTTTGTTGAGTTTCTCTATTGTACTCCATCGGCCGTCCGTATACCTGGTAACATAGATGTTGCCATCGTAGTTGTCGTTCTTGAAAAGGTAGAGTTCGGTCCCGTCACTGTTCAGACAGGTGGTATGGCAGTCAGTCCCCATTCCTGTTTCAATGGTGATGTCAGCGGGTGTGCCCCATGAAGTTCCTTCGCGGCGGGTGACATAAACAACACTTTCAAGTCCGCGCCTTTCGGTATAGGCCATGGTACTTCCGTCAAAGCTCACTACGGGCCTGTCATTGACTGATCCCTGGTTGATATATTCCTTCAGAGGCTGGATAAGCACATTCACCGGTTGCTTCATCTGTTCGGAAGCCACATTGCAGGCCTGTATCTGCTGGTTGATGAAATCAGCATTCTGCATTGAGGATGATGCCGTTATCAGTTGCTGGAAGAAACGGTAGGTGCTGAGGGCGCTGTCAAGGCTGTTGGTGATGCGGTAGGCATTGGCAAGGGAGAAGTAGGCATCAAGGGGTGCACGCTTCTCCTTCAGCTTCCCTGTTTTGGAGTCGTAGCTTGTACTCCTTACAGCCTCTTCGAGAAACGGAATGGCTTTTGGCTTCTCATCGAAGATGTTGAGGTAACAGTTGCCGATCTTGTATTTGATGTTGTAGTTGCCGGGGATAAGTTCATTCAGCATGAGGTAGAGCGGGTTGGCGAGCTCATATTCACCATAGAGGTAATGAGATTCGGCCTCCATCCAGATCTCCTTCAACTCACTGTTCTTCTGCCCCCTCAGCGGTACGAGAACAATCAGCAATGTCAGAAAAGCTATTCCCCTTAATCTCATGTTTGCGTTTAGCTGTAAAATTAAATCATTCGCTGTATTTTTCCCCTGCCCGGCACCATTATTTGAACCTGATGAGGTAAATATCTGCCTTGCCGGAGCCGCCATCCCTGCCTGTCATTGACATATATCCTGCCTTTCCGTTGTCAGCAGGACAGAAGAAGATGTTATCATCAGGGGTATTCAGCGGGTAACCTATGTTTTCGGGAGTGCTCCACAAGCCGTTATACTGAATCTGGCTGCGGAAGATATCATACCCTCCCATATTATGATGACCCTGAGATGCGAAGAAGAGTATTTTTCCGCTGTTTATGAGGAACGGTCTGTCTTCATTGAACGGGGTGTTGATCTCAGGCCCCATATTTTCAGGGGTCCCCCATTCGCCATCGGGTCCCAGTTTTGAGATATAGAGGTCGAGGCCTCCGAAGCCCCCGGGTCTGTCGCTGGCAAAGATCAGTGTTGAGCCGTCTTCAGTAATGAATCCGTGAGCCTCCCAGTATTTGGTATTAATCTCTTTCTTCAGCTTCCGTGCCGGCTCCCATCTCGTGCCGTCAAAGTGGCTCGTCCAGATATCACTGTTTATGTTGTCATCCTTTGAGAGAACCATGAGAGTGTTGCCTGATGCAAGGCATGAGACATAGTGATCACCGTCAGACTGAAGTTCAGGGGTGATATTCACCGGCGGGGTCCACTCATTTCTTATGAACCTTGAAAACATTATGGCATCATAGAATTTCATCGAGGTCATGTAGACAATTGCCTTGCCGTCAGCAGAGACTACCGGGAAGAAGTTGTCATTGGCGTCATTGATGATATCGTCAACCTCCTCAATGGTAAACCTGACGGGCTCAGCCATCAGTGCCGGGGCGTTGTTGCATGCGGCTATCTGCTGGTCCACAAACATTAGGTTTTCTACATCCGAGGGGAGTATTGTCTGCCGGTACCGGGTGTATGCCTCCTTCGCCTTTTCAAACATGTAGTTGATACGGTATGCATCACCCAGGAAGAAGAGTGCTTCATAGGGTGCTTCCGTCTGCCTCAGGGATCCCTCACGGTATTTTCCTGTAAGGTTCTGTGAGGCTTTCTCCAGGTATTCAATGGCAAGGTTCTTGCTGCCATCAATATTCAGATAGCAGAGGCCAAGCCTGAAAGCTATGCTGGCATTGTCAGGCATGGCTGCGTAAATCCCATGGTAATATGGAAGCGCATCGGCATAATCGCCCCGCATCAGGAAATACTCAGCATCATAGAATGCTTCCTGCAGCCTGATGTTGTCCTGTGATCTGCATATAAATGATGCAGATAGAATAATCAGCAAAAGGGCCAGTCTCTTCATTTTATTCATCTTGTTTTTCCGTTTCCTTTTTGTCTTTTTTTCTTCTTCTCCACAATAACAGGAAGAAGATCAGTGCTCCGGCTATAATCAGCCACCACCAGCTGAAGAATTTTCTTCCGGAAGATTCTGACTCCTGCCCTGTGCCGGTGGTTGTGCCGGTCAGTGAAGCATCGCCGGGTTCTGATGAACCTGCAACTGTGTCTGTAACACCTGCAGCGATGTCAGCTTCCGTGCCGGCCTTTACGGCATTGGTGGCTGCCTGTCCGGCTTCAGCACCGGTGTCTCCTCCTCCTTTTGTCTCAGCACCGTTCGCGTCTGCCTGCTCAGGGTGGTCACCTGCCGGTCTCACGGCAATCGGGTTATATAACGGTTTCCCGGACCTGGTTCTGACGTCGGCACGACGCACCGTAACTGCCGCAGCCGTATCGTTGCCGAAACGGTCAGTAAGCTGCATCGAAATACGGCTTTCACCTCTTTCAGGACGGAAAGTCCAGGCAAAGGCCGTGTCGGTGATCCGATGTCTTTCATTGAAAACAGTTGAATCAGGAGTGAGCACTTCCATGTCAAGCAGTGACTTCTCCTCGGCAATAAGTTCAATGGTTACCGGGTCTGGTCCGTTGACACTGATCAGCGTATCGCAGAGCAGCTTCAGCCTGGCATGGAAGTCGGTCTCTTCCAGTATTACCGTCTGTAAGCTGATAGTATCTCCCTGACGGTCAGGCAATAGTTCAACTTCCAGTGACTCTGTGAGGGCTTCGTCAGAGTCATAATTAATATTATATGTGCCATGTGGAAGCAAAAGGGAATAGAGTCCCGTCATCGGGTTGGAGAGGGTACTTATGATCTTCCGGGCATCTGCATTGTTCACGGCAGTAATCTTCACAGGTTGCGGAAACTCGCCGGTAAGGTTGCTGACGGCAGCCCTGCCGGTCACAATGAAGTTCCGTGGGTTGAGGTCAGTGTAGATGTCACAGCTGAAGATATCCATTCGTCCGAATCCATCATCTGCAAATCTCGCAAAGTATCCTCTGTTACCCTTGCCTACGGGTGTGAAGAAAAGGTCATCGTCAGTGCTGTTAAGCGGGAACCCGACGTTTACCGGGGTACTCCACCTTCCGCTGGCATCGAGGTCTGACCTGAAGATATCATAACCACCCATATTGAAATGACCGCGGGAGCTGAAGAACAGGGTACTGTCATTCCTGGTCAGAAACGGGGTTTCTTCATTATAAATGGTATTGATTTCCGGGCCGAGGTTCATTGCCGGTCCCCAGTTGCCGGAACTGTCACGCACTGAAACAAAGATATCGAGTCCGCCGAGGCTCTCTTTGCGGTTGCTGGTAAAGTAAATCTTCTTGCCATCACTGCTGAGGGTGGCATGTGATTCCCAGTACCTGGTATTGATATTGCCGTTGAGTTTCTCCACCTCACTCCATTTATCGCCCTGCAGCCTGCTCATATAAATGTTGCCGTCATAGGTGTCAACCCGGTACATTAAAAGTGTACGGCCGTCAGGCGAGAGGGAGGAGGTGTAGTAATCCTGATCAACTCCAAGCTGAGGGGTCAGGTTTTCCGGTTCAGTCCATTTGCCGTTGATCTTTCTCGACCAGAAAATGGCATCATAAAACTGAAGCTCACGTGTGAAGAGAAGTGTTTTTTCATCTGCCGAGATCACCGGATTGTACTCCGAGAATCGTTCATTGACAGTTCCGCCAAGGTTGACATCGACAACCGAGACAGGTTTGCGCATCATTTTACGGGCATTGTTGCAGGTCTGCATCTGGAATCTCACCAGGGCAGTATCAAACTTTTCCGTGTCAACATCCTTAAGGAACAGGTCATATGTCTCAAGTGCCCTGTCAAAATCATTTGCTATTCGGTATGCATTTGCCAGGAAGTAAAGCACATCGTAGGGAGCGCCGGTTTCACGTAGTCTGCCGGCGCGATAATCAGGATCAATATGTCCCGCGGCAGTTTCAAGCCAGGAAATGGCTTTGTCCTTTTCCCCCGGAGTATTCAGGTAACACTGACCGATGCGGAAATAGAGATTGTAGTTTTCAGGGTAGATCTGGAGAAGGCTGAGGTATTTAGGGAGTGCTTCGGGGTAATCCTCATACAGAAGATCGCCTTCAGCTGAAACGAAAAGCTCGCGCATATCGCTTCTCGACTGACCCGCAAGAGTCAGGCCATGAACCATAAGGATCACACAGAGGATTGATTTGGCCCTTCTCATCAGGTTCATTTAATTTTCTTAAATTCACTAATATAACTCAAAAAACACAATAAGATTATGTGAGGGAGTCCCCTTTTTTAACGTGAGGTGCCACTTTTACCGGCCCTGGCCTGCCACTTACGGTTGAATGAAAGGGTTCTGACAAGAGCCACCGCCAGTCTCACCGGAAGGCGCCACACCCTGCTTAAATGCTTTTCTGCGAAGATGTTCATGGCATCGTAAAAGTGTTTGGCAGAAGCTGTTCGGTCCTGAGAGGAGCTTGATCCCTTGTAATGGGTTATCCTGACGTCATGAAGGTAATAATTGAAATATCCGGCCTTCCTTATACGCCAGCTCAGGTCTATGTCTTCGCCATACATGAAATAATCAGTATCAAAGAGACCGGTTTTGTCAAGGGTCCCGCGGCGGATCAGCATGAAAGCCCCGGTTAGTATGTCAGCGCGGCATGTTTCATTCTCGGGACGTTCTCCCACGTAATAGGCATTGAAGAATGCTGACTCCGGGAAGAGTCTTCCCATACCGGTGAACCGGAAGAGGGATGTGAGAGGGGAGGGAAAACCCCTCTTTGACTCGGGCAGGAACCTTCCATTGCCGTCGGTCATATGCGCACCGGCAGCCCCTGCTTCAGGATGGTTTTTCATAAAATGCAATGCCCTTGTGATTGCGTCAGGTTCCACTACTGTGTCAGGGTTTAGTACCAGGATATATTCACCTGACGAGACTTTGATGCCGGCATTGCAGGCTGCGGAAAAGCCTCCGTTCTCTGCGGAGACGATAAGTCTTACATGGGGAAACTCCTCCATGACCATTGAGACCGAGCTGTCACGGGAATTATTGTCAATAACAATTACTTCATGGTCAATTCCGTCTGTGGCTGCTATCAGGGACTGCAGGGCCTGCCGCAGGAAGTTGCAGACATTGTATGAAACAATTATAACCGAAAGCTCCATCTTGTCAGGAGGAAACCATTTCCTCCCTGATCACCTCAGCGAGCCGGCGGATACCTTCACAGGTATCCTTCTCATCTGCGAAGGAGAAGTTGATACGCATTGTATTGTGCCCTTCGTTGTTGCAATAGAAGACTGAACCGCAGACGAAAGCCACATTCTTCCTGATTGCTTTTTCGAGCAGCCTGGCTGCATCCATGGCAGGAGGCAGGGTCACGAAGAGAAAAAGACCTCCGTCAGGTTCTGTCCACTTAACTCCCTCCGGCATCTGCTCACGGAAGCATTTTAGCATATAGTCACGTCGCCGGCGATAAAGTTCAATGGTCTTCCGGAGATTGATGTCAAGCAGCCCCTGTTCAATGTACCTGGCAGTGATCTTTTGCACAAAGGGAGGAGTACAGAGGTCAGCCGCCTGTTTGGCGGTAACCATCTTGTCAATTATCTCGCGGTGCCCTGTAACCCACGCAAGCCGGAAACCGGGGGCAAGAATTTTCGAGAAGGTGTTGAGAGTCAGGACTCTGCCATGTGTATCAAGTGATGACATAAGTGGCTCCGGGGAGCCTGCAAACCTGACATCACGGTAGGGGCTGTCTTCAACAATGATAAGGTCATGACGTTCGGCAATCCTTATTATCTCAAGACGGCGTGCGAGCGGGAGGGTGACGCCTGTAGGATTCTGAAAATCAGGAATTATGTAGATGAATTTGATTGTTTTGCCCTCCTTTTTGAGGGAGGTTATAGTCTTCTCGAGCAGGTCAGGTCTCATCCCATGGTCATCAAGCTGGATACCCTTCAGTACTGCACCATAATTTGAGAAGGCATTGAGACCTCCCAGGTATGACGGCAGTCCGCAGATTACAACATCGCCACGGTTGATGAATATCTTTCCGCAAAGATCAAGAGCCTGCTGCGACCCGGTTGTAATAATGATATTCTCGGGAGAAAGGTTCAGCCCGTCTTTCCTGTGGCGCTCTGCAAGGAGGGTGCGCAGCTTAATGTCTCCTTCCGTAGTGCCGTACTGCAGGGCGGCTTTGCCTTCCTGCTCCAGCACCTCAGCCGTCACTCTCTTTATATCTTCTATGGGGAAGGAGTCGGGTGAGGGAAGACCACCTGCAAAGGAGATCATATCCGGCCTCTGTGTCAGCTTCAGGATCTCCCTGATTGCCGATTTCTTCATCAGTTGCGATGCATCCGAAAAAAACCTTTCAAAAGTGTCAGCCATTATCATTCGATTTGTATCAAAATAAGCAAGATTTTAAGAATAAAAAAATGATATTTCCGAAAGAATGGAATAAAGAACCCCGGAAGCAATAACTGCAGGGAAGGTTTATCCCTTCCGGGTCAGCCCTGCCTGGGAAAGGGCAACAATGGCGGCAGAACTGACTTTCGGGTCAGCGGCACGTTTGGCGGCGGATATGACTTCCGGGTCAGCCCTGTGACGGGAGGGAGAAGAGGCGGCGGTTTACGATTGACTGGCCGAGGGTAATCTCATCAGTGTATTCCAGTACGTCTCCTATGGCAACACCGCGGGCAAGTGTGGTTACCCGCACGTCATACCCCGATAGCCGCTTGTAAATATAGAAGTTCGTGGTGTCACCCTCCATGGTTGTGCTGAGGGCAAGAATCACCTCCCTGACGCCTCCGCTGCGCACCCTCTCTTCCAGGCTGTTGATGGTCAGGTCAGACGGACCTATCCCGTCAACGGGTGAGATTATTCCCCCGAGTACATGATAGAGACCCCTGAACTGTCTTGTGTTTTCCACAGCCATCACATCCTGAACGCTTTCAACCACACAGATGAGAGAAATATCCCTGGAATGGTCACCGCATATTTCACAGACGGGTGTATCACTGATCCCGTGGCATACACTGCAGTAGCAGACATCATCACGGAGCCTTGTAACAGTCTCGCCGAAACGGCGCACCTCAGCGCTGTCACGCCTCAGGAGATGCATGACCAGCCTGAAGGCAGTCTTGCGCCCTATGCCCGGAAGTGATGCAAATTCATTCACTGCCTCCTCGAGCAGTCTTGAGGGGTAACGTGTCGACATGATGAGACTTTGAGACAAAAATAATTCAATATTTCCCTCAAACCTGACAGACAGGTGACTTTTATCTGCGATCTTTTTACTAATCTTGCATACTTGCTTCGACG
>SBFZ01000096.1 GCA_006227095.1 Bacteroidota bacterium
ACTACATTTTCCAGGATCTCCTGCATACGGCCGGTGCCCTCACGGCACGGGATGCACTTGCCGCAGCTTTCCCTGTGAATGAACTCCATGTAATATCTTACGAAATCGACAAGACAGGTTGTCTCATCAATGATGATCAGGCCACCCGATCCCATGGCTATTCCACTGGCCCTCAAAGCTTCATAGTCAACCGGCAGATCGAGGTTCTTTTCAGTGATAAAGGTGCCCGACGGACCGCCTATCTGAAGAGTTTTAAAGGCTTTCCCTTCCCTGATACCGTCAGCAATTCCCTCAACTATGGTTCTGAAGGTTGTTCCCATCTCCACCTCGATGAGGCCGGTATAGCGTCCCCTGCCGCCGAGCGAGAAGAGCTTGGTTCCCTTGCTCCCCTCAGTGCCCATTGAACGGAACCACTCGGGACCGTGTGACATGATCAGCGGCACGTTCATCAGTGTCTCAACGTTATTGATTACTGTGGGCTTACCGTAGAGGCCGCTGGTTGTCGGATACGGGGGTTTGAGCTCCGGCATTCCCCGTTTGCCTTCGAGGGAGGCAATCAGTGCTGTTTCTTCCCCACAGACGAAGGCACCGGCCTCTTCCCTGATGATGATCTCAAGGTTAAATCCGCTGGATAGGATGTTATGTCCGGTGATGCCGTAATCCGCGGCGGCGGCGAGTGCCTTGCGGAGCCGGGCCAGGGGATGGGGTGACCCGGTTTTCAGGTAGATAACGGCCGTGGAGGCACCAATGGCATAGGAGGCAATGCATATGCCCTCTATCAGCCGGTGCGGGTCACCCTCCATGACTGACCTGTCAGCGTATGAGCCCGGATCACTCTCCTTGGCGTTGCAGATAAGGTACCTGTTATCCGAGGCCGAGTTAAGGGCGTACTTCCACTTCAGGCCGGTGTTGAAGCCGCCGCCGCTGCGCCCGCGAAGGCCGCTGCGCTCAACAATGTCACAGACCTCATCATGAGTGTAGTTGCGTATTGTCTTCAGAAAGGCACGGTAACCGCCACGGGCAATGTATTCTTCAATACTCTCAGGGTCATAGCAGCCGCAGTTGCCAAGCACCACCCTCTTCTGCAAACGGAAGAAGGGGACCTCCTCCATGAACGGGATATCATGCCAGGCTTCAAACCCGTAGTTACCCGACTGTGCCACAAGATCCTCCCCGGGCATGTCATTGTGGAACACACCATTGAGGAGAGGCTCTACCTTATCTTCAGTTATATTTCTAAAAATCAGCTTGTTTTTTCCCGGAAGATGGACACATACCAGTGGTTCAAAGGCAGCAGGACCGTGACAGCCGGTACGGACCACCTCACCCCTGATTCCCATCTCCTGAAGGTATTGTTCAGAGGCTGCGGCTGTGGCATTGGCGCCTGAGATAATTGCAGCAGACCCTGATGCAACGTAAATCACCGGCTGTGAGGGTTTGTCACGCCGTATTTCAGCAAGCTTCCTCTCTGTCTCTGCCGGGAGAGCATCGGATCCGTGCAGCAGAACCTCCCTGACAAGAAATTCCTTCTGGCTGTAGTCAGTAATCTTTTTCATTTCAGGTCAGCCAGTAATTTAAGTTTGGAGACAAGTTCAGGTACATCCTCCGGGCGGATGCGGGTGTGATAGTCCTCACCCACACATATCACCGGCCCTTCATTGCAGCCTCCCTGGCAGGCGGTAAGCTCATAGCTGAACCTTCCGTCACGGGTTGTCTGTCCGGGCTCTGTTCCGAGCGATTCCCTCACGGCCGCCACAACCCCGGCCGAACCGTTTATGAAGCATGTTGTTCCGTTGCATATCCTCAGGTGCACCTTTCCTGCCGGGATAAACCTGAACCGGTCATAGAAAGTTGCCAGGCCATAGATCTTCGTGGTTGACATCTTCAGGAAGCTGCCTATTCTCACTATGGCGTTCTCGGAGAGATAACCTTCAGCCTCCTGGATATCCTGGAGGATCGGTATCAGGTTCTCATGCCCCCCTTCCCTGTACCGGCTCAGAATCTCATCTATCTTGCTCATTACTAAAATTATCTGACTTTTCAGACAATCACAAAGCTATTTATTTTTATTGTTATTTCAAAAACATTGTTAATTTATTAACAAATAAACAATGAAAATAGCTTGGGATTAGTGCAGACGAACTGAAAATGTTGTACTTTTGAGTTGATATGAACTAAAGTGAAAGGCTCTTGGGTCAGACGCACAACATTGAGATTTGTCTTGGAAGCTCCTGTTTTTCAAGGGGCAACAGGGAGGTAGTTCAGGTGATAAGGGATTATCTCCGGAAGAATCACCTGGATGACAAAGTTGTTCTCAGGGGGGCACGCTGCATGAACCGCTGCAGTGAGGGTCCCTTTATAATAATCAACGGCAGGACCTTTGCCAGCACAGGTGTCCAGGATATTGAAAAGATCCTGGAGAAGGAACTGGTATAGTCAAGCTGATAAACAAGAAACCGGTTATGAATATTCCTGATCAGGTAATATACATAAATGAGGAGAAATGCCGCAACTCCTATTCCTGCGTCAGAGTGTGCCCGGTTAATGCTCTTGAGGTAAGGCCGGAGAGGGCGCATCCGGTTATCATTGCTGAC
>SBFZ01000001.1 GCA_006227095.1 Bacteroidota bacterium
GACTGGCAGTATTGAATTTTCCATCTGCAGCTCCCTGGGCAACAATTGCACCAAATCCTCCATCAACATTGGCAATCATGTATACTATTGCAATTATAGCTCCTCCCAGTAAAACAATTACCTGCAATGCGTCGGTCCAGATTACTGCTTCAATTCCGCCCATGATTGTATATACGAGGCTTAACACACCCATAAGCCCGATGCAGAGGAATATGTCAATTCCTGTAACAACATTGATCGCAATTGAAGGCAGCAGTATTACTATACCCATCCTGCCGACCTGGTACAGGATATATGAAACACTGCAGATAAGCCTGGTGGATATGTTGAATCTCTGCTCCAGGTAATCATAGGCAGTGGTGAGATTCAACCTGCGGTAAAAGGGAATAAAAAGATAGACTATCAGGGGAGCAACAAAAATTATCCCTGCATTCATAAATATGTAACTCCAGTCAGTAGCGTAAGCTTTTGCCGGTATAGCCATAAAAGTTATGGAACTGAGGGCTGTTCCGAAGATACTCAGGCCAGCCGCCCACCATGGAACCCTGCCACCGCCCCTGAAGTAATCATTCGATGTTTTCTGCCTCCTCGAGAAAAACCAACCCATCATTACAAGTACCCCGAAATATATTATGAGAACAATATTGTTCACCAGGCCGAATGACTGAACAGTCCTCTGCTGTTCAATACTTATAAGGTCAGGAGTTCTTACTCCGGGCCTGACCTCCCCGCTGGTAATGATGAAGCTGTTTCCGGTCTTCACAATATTGGTTGTGACCGGAATTTTGTAGGGAGCTTCTCCTTTACTTACAACAGTATTGGTAATGGTATGGTAAAGAAGTATCTCCCTGCTGAAGCCCGGATGATTTTCGAGCATGAACAATACCCTGGACTTAAGGTCATTAATGCTGTCAGTAAATAATCCGTTATAATTCCTTGTTTCAAGGTCGGCGGCGATTCTCTCGAGTTCTCTCTGCTGCAGGGCAAGAATCCCGTCAGTCCCGCCAACAAGCATGATGTGGTTTGCTCCCACAGGTACAGCGCTGCCTGCCATAACAGGGAATTCAGGCCCGCCATTTTCGCTAAGTATTTTCCAGGTATTCAGCCTCGGATTATAAACATAGGCGTCACGAAGGACCTCCCAAGGTTTACCGGGACTGATATTCCTTCCGCTGAAAAGGTAAAGACATCTGTCAAATCCGTCACTCTGACCTGCGGCAACAGCATATGCACGTGGAGGTCCTGGCCATGCCGGTAATGCTACCCACCCCTTTGACCTGTTCCCGGCATCCAACATGAAGAAAGAATCTGTGGAAGAAGGATTTAAAGCGTCCTCAACTCCTCCGGCAATGTAAATCCTGCCATCAATATAGGCACCTGCTATATTTGAAAGAGGGACAGGAAGCGGAGGCCAATCTTCGAAGGTGAATTCATTGCCGTCAAACTTCATCAGGAAGACATCTGCATAGGTTCTCTCAGCATCTGTACCTCCGATACAGAGAATACCATCAGCCATGGTAACTGAGATCCCGTATGCAAGCTCCCGGGTGAATGTATCCTTAAATACTTTCCATTCATTATTGCTTTTATCAGCATGGCAAACATAGATCTCATCATGGAACTTTTTGATGCCTCCCTCCCATGGTTGCTTTTCAGGGAAGTTGGCTCCGCCTGCAATTACCAGGTACTGATCTATGATACCCGAAAAGGCTCCTGCAACTCCCGGGTTCAGCTTGCCATCCTCTGATGCCGGAAGTTCCCCGAATTTTTCAAATACATACCTTTCCCTGTCATGAATTGAGTAATTTTCTGCGTAAACGACCGATGCCGTTATCAGTGACAGAACAGCAAAAAGAAAAAACCTGTAATTCATTTAATTACTACTTGAGACTTTTGCTAGTTTGTGTTAATTTGATTTTCCTGCTTTAAAAAGCTGTAGTATGGGCCGAAGTGATCAATCATGCCCTTTCTGAACCCCTCCTTGTCTCCCTTTTTCAGGAAGTCAAGAAGATCCTTGTGAGAAACCAGTTTTCCGGATTTGGAGAGTTCCTTGTTTATGGGAAGAAAGTAATCCTGGAATCTGTCCTTAAGGAATACTGATACAGGTCTGATAATTGCCTGGAATTCAATTATGGTACTGTTACCGGTTATTTCGTAAAGCTTGGTATGGAATTCATACTCGGTGACAGGAGTATATTCGCTGTATTTTTTTACTACCCCCCGCTTTACAATATCATCAAGATCCTCAATATGCTTCTTGTTAAGATTCTGAAATATCATTTCAGACATACCAATTTCAAGTGCAACCCTGAAGCCAAGGATATTGAAAAGAGTCTTATCGCTAAGCATATTTGGCTCTACAATCCTTTTCATGCCCCGGAGCAGAGATGGTTCTGCAAGAAGCATACCCCTCCTTGTTCTTGTTTCAATCAGGCCAAGCATCCTGAGGCGGCTTAAGGCTTCCCTGAGAACACTTCGTCCCACCCCAAGAGCTTCAGCCAGTTCAAGTTCTTTGGGAATGGGATCTCCCGGACCAAGATTATTGGCTTTGAAATAACCCAGCAGCTTGTCTTCAACCTGATCAACAAG
>SBFZ01000103.1 GCA_006227095.1 Bacteroidota bacterium
CCCATGTCGGCAACAAACTTGTCGGGGTGGTTGTCTTCGAGATACTGATTTTCCTTGGGAAGTGACTCGGTTATTTCGAGGTATTCTTCTTCGGTAAGAAAATCGAGATATTTCACTCCGTCGGCGGCTTTGATTCCGGGATTTATCACCACATAGCGTTCGTAGTAGATAATGGAATCGAGTTTCTTTGTGGGAAGTCCCAGAAGATACCCTATTTTATTGGGAAGGGAACGGAAATACCATATGTGAGCGATGGGAACTACGAGTGATATATGTCCCATTCTTTCGCGGCGGACTTTCTTCTCCGTCACTTCAACGCCGCACCTGTCGCAGACTATACCCTTGTATCTGATCCTTTTGTATTTCCCGCAGTGGCATTCATAGTCCTTTACCGGTCCGAAGATCCTCTCGCAGAAGAGTCCGTCACGTTCAGGCTTGTATGTACGGTAGTTGATTGTCTCAGGCTTCAGGACCTCACCGCTTGACTTGTCAAGAATCTCCTCCGGTGATGCCAGCCCTATCGAGATCTTCGTGTAGCTGGTCTTCTGTTTGTTATCCCTTCTGAATGACATATTATGTTTTCGTTTTTTGTCTTGTGTGAATCCTCAGCTTTAATTACTCAAGGTTGATGCTCAGTCCCAGTCCGCGCAGTTCATGCAGAAGCACGTTGAGCGATTCGGGTATTCCGGGCTGCGGCATTGGTTCACCCTTGACTATAGCTTCGTAAGCCTTGGCCCTGCCGATCACGTCATCAGACTTGATGGTCAGTATCTCCTGCAGGATATGGGCTGCACCGAATGCCTCGAGAGCCCAGACCTCCATTTCACCGAATCTCTGGCCTCCGAACTGTGCCTTTCCCCCGAGGGGCTGCTGTGTGATGAGCGAATAGGGCCCTATTGAACGGGCATGCATCTTGTCATCAACCATATGGCCCAGCTTGAGCATGTAGATCATACCCACGGTGGCAGGCTGGTCAAAACGCTCGCCTGTACCGCCGTCATAGAGGTAAGTGGTTCCGTTCCTCGGAATGCCTGCATCTTCTGTCAGGTCATTTATCTGCTCCTGCCTTGCCCCGTCAAAGATGGGGGTTGAGAAGGTCATCCCAAGTTCTTTCCCTGCCCATCCAAGGACTGTCTCATATATCTGTCCGAGGTTCATTCGTGAAGGCACACCAAGAGGGTTAAGAACAATGTCAACGGGGGTTCCGTCAGCCAGGAAAGGCATATCTTCCTGCCTTACAATCTTGGCAACGATACCCTTGTTTCCGTGGCGTCCGGCCATCTTGTCACCCACCCTGATCTTACGCTTCTTGGCTATGTAAACCTTTGCAAGCCTTACAATACCTGCGGGCAGCTCATCACCGATGGTGATGTTGTACCTCTTGCGCTTGTAGACACCGTCAATCTCCTTGTACTTGATGATATAGTTATGAAGCAACTGCTTGATGCTGTCATTCTTCTTCTTGTCGGTGGTCCACTTGTTGGGATTGATGTTCAGGTAATCTATTTCCTGGAGCTGTTTCAGCGTGAACTTGGCACCCTTGGGTATGATATCCACGTTGAGATAGTCCTTCACTCCCTGTGAGGTTTTGCCGTTGACAAGGATAAACAGCTTGTCAACGAGCCTTGCCTTCAGGTCGTCAGCGGCCCTGTTGAAGTCGGCATCGATCTTGTCTAGAAGCGGCTTTTCTGCTGTCTTGGCCTTGCGGTCCTTGATAGCCCGTGTAAAGAGCTTCTTGTCAATGACAACACCCTCAAGCGAAGGCCCTGCCTTAAGTGAGGCATCCTTGACATCGCCGGCCTTGTCGCCGAAGATGGCCCTGAGGAGTTTTTCCTCGGGAGAAGGATCGGATTCACCTTTCGGGGTTATCTTTCCGATGAGGATGTCTCCCGGCCTGATCTGTGCTCCTATTCGGATGAGTCCGTTCTCATCGAGGTTCTTTGTTGCCTCCTCGCTGACATTCGGAATGTCGGAAGTAAGTTCCTCCATACCGCGCTTGGTATCACGGACCTCCAGGAGGTACTCGTCAATATGCACGGATGTGAAGATGTCTTCCTGAACAACCTTCTCGCTTATCACAATAGCATCCTCGAAGTTGTAACCTTTCCAGGGCATGAATGCAACCTTCAGGTTGCGGCCGAGGGCCAGTTCACCGTTCTTGGTGCCGTACCCTTCGGTAAGCACCTGGCCCTTGACAACCTTCTCACCCTTTCTTACGATGGGGATGAGGTTGATTGTGGTATTCTGGTTTGTCTTGTGATATTTCGGAAGGGTATATCGCTTAATGTCATCGTCAAAGCTTACGAATTTCTCTTCGTCGGTGCGGCTGTAGCGGATAACGATCTCGTTTGCGTCAACGTATTCAACCACTCCTTCACCTTCGGCAACGATAAGAATACGTGAGTCATGGATCACCTGTGCCTCAAGTCCGGTGCCCACTATCGGAGCCTCGGGCCTCACCAGCGGAACTGCCTGGCGCATCATGTTTGATCCCATGAGTGCGCGGTTGGCATCATCATGCTCAAGGAACGGGATGAGTGAGGCGGCTATTGAAGCTATCTGGTTCGGAGCCACGTCCATCATCTGCACTTTGGCTATCTCCTCATACGGATAGTCAGCCCCGAGCCTTGACTTGGCCCTGGGGTTGGCGAAGGTGCCGTCATCCTTCAGCGGGGCGTTGGCCTGTGCCACGGTAAGGAATTCCTCATCCTCGGCGGTAAGCCATTTTACGTCAGCATTGCTGAGGTTGACCTTGCCTTCCGTTACATCACGGTAAGGAGTCTCAATGAATCCGAGTTCATTTATACGGGCATACACGCAGAGCGAAGAGATAAGACCGATGTTCGGTCCTTCCGGTGTCTCAATCGGGCATAGACGCCCGTAGTGCGTGTAGTGCACGTCACGCACCTCGAAGCCTGCACGTTCGCGGGACAGACCGCCGGGGCCGAGGGCCGAGAGACGCCGCTTGTGGGTAATCTCAGCCAGCGGGTTGGTCTGATCCATGAACTGTGACAGCTGGTTGGTGCCGAAGAATGAGTTGATGACTGACGAAAGGGTCTTCGAGTTGATCAGGTCAACCGGGGTAAAGACCTCGTTGTCACGCACGTTCATCCGCTCACGGATTGTGCGGGCCATACGTGCCAGACCAACACTGAACTGTGCTGAGAGCTGCTCACCTACGGTACGTACCCTCCTGTTGCTCAGGTGGTCAATATCGTCAACGTCTGTCTTCGAGTTGATGAGCTCGATAAGATAACGTATGATGGCGATGATATCTTCCCTGGTGAGGATCTTGGTGCTCATGTCAATGCTGAGATTGAGCTTGCGGTTGATGCGGAACCGGCCTACATCACCCAGGTCGTACCTCTTGTCAGAGAAGAAGAGCTTCTCAATTATGTCACGTGCAGTGGCCTCATCCGGCGGCTCGGCGTTGCGAAGCTGACGGTATATGTAAAGCACTGCCTCCTTTTCGGAGTTGCAGGGATCCTTCTGCAGCGTGTTGTATATGATGGCGAAGTCAGAGAGGCTGACGTCATCGCGGTGAAGCAGGATAGACTTGGCCCCTGAATCGACTATCAGGTCAATATGTTCATTTTCGATTACGGTTTCCCTGTCGAGGACCACCTCGTTACGCTCTATGGAGACCACCTCACCGGTATCCTCATCCACAAAGTCCTCCACCCATGTGCGGAGTACCCTTGCAGCCAGCTTGCGGCCGACGAGCTTCTTGATGTTGACCTTTGAGACCTTGTGTTCCTCGGCGAGGTTGAAGATTTCAAGTATGTCCTTGTCGCTTTCAAAGCCGATGGCCCTGAGGAGCGTGGTGACAGGGAGCTTCTTCTTCCTGTCAATGTAGGCGTACATCACGTTGTTGATGTCAGTGGCAAACTCAATCCATGATCCCTTGAAGGGGATGATCCTGGCTGAGTAGAGTTTTGTGCCATTGGCATGGATGCTCTGGCCGAAGAATACGCCGGGCGACCTGTGGAGCTGTGAAACGACTACTCGTTCTGCACCGTTGATGACGAACGTACCCCGCTCGGTCATATAGGGGATAACGCCCAGGTATACATCCTGGATGACGGTATCAAAATCCTCGTGCTCGGGATCAGTGCAGTAAAGCTTGAGTTTTGCCTTCAGCGGAACACTGAAGGTCAGTCCTCTCTCGATACACTCATCAATGGTGTAGCGGGGAGGGTCAATTGAATAATCCAGGAACTCGAGCACGAAGTTGTTCCTGGTGTCGGTTATGGGGAAGTTCTCCATGAAGACCTGGTAAAGGCCCTCTCTCCTCCTGTTCTCGGGTGTTGTTCCGAGCTGGAAAAACTCGGAAAAGGATTTTAACTGAATCTCAAGAAAGTCAGGGTATTCAAGCTGATCTTTCTTGGATGCGAAACTTACTCGTTCGATATTTTTTGAGGACATTTATGGTCGGATTAAGTGAACTTATGAAAAATGACAAAAAGGCTTAGCTCCGCCTGGTGGCGGAACTAAACCTGTAAACCCGGTAATCAGGTATAACTTATTTAAGTTCAACTTCAGCTCCTGATTCTTCCAATGTTTTCTTAATGTTCTCTGCCTCTTCCTTTGATACACCCTCTTTCACAGGGCCGGGAGCGGCGTCAACGACAGCTTTTGCCTCTTTCAGGCCAAGGCCGGTAAGATCTTTCACCAGCTTGACGATCTGAAGCTTCTGGCCGCCTGCATTCTTGAGAATGACATCGAATGAAGTTTTCTCGGCTGCTGCCGGGGCTGCGTCTGCTGCTGCAGGAGCTGCTACTGCAACTGCTGCTGCTGCCGGTTCAATGCCGTACTCTTCTTTCAGTATTTTTGCAAGCTCGTTAACCTCTTTTACGGTTAAGTTCACCAACTCTTCTGCAAATTTCTTAAGATCTGCCATTTCTATAGGAATTTTTAATTTGATTAACTAATTGATTATTCTTTGTTTGACAGTGTTTCCAGAACACCGTGGATTTTTGAACCTCCTGACTGCAGCGCGGAGATGACGTTCTTCGCGGGTGACTGGAGGAGCATGATGATATCACCGATAAGTTCTTCTCTCGACTTGAGTGCCACGAGGGTCTCAAGGAGGTTTTCACCTGTATATACGGATGATTCAACGTAGGCTCCCTTTATCAGGGGTTTCGGATGCGATTTACGGAACTCCTTGATCATTTTTGCAGGAGTATTTCCGTTATTCGAGAACATTACGGCAGTTGAACCCTTAAGCACGGGGAAAAGTTCTCCGCATTCAAGGCCGGCCTGTTCCAGGGCTCTCTTCAGGAGCGTGTTCTTGACGACAACCAGTTTGATCTGGTTCTCGAAGCACTTCCTTCTGAGATCACTGGTGTCAGCAGCGTTCAGCTGTGCAGTGTCAGTCAGGTAAAAGTGGCTGTACTCTTTCAGGGTATCAGCCAGACTGTTGATGATATCGGCTTTTTCTTCTCTTCTCATAATCTCTCTGCGTTTGTGCTTTCAGTTAAACATCAAGGCTCTTGGGATCAACTTTCAGACCCGGGCTCATGGTGCTTGAGAGGAAAATACTTCTTACGTATGTTCCCTTAGCTGATGCAGGTTTGAGTTTGTTGATCGTAAAGAGGAATTCCCTTGCGTTTTCAACGATCTTATGAGGTTCAAAGGATACTTTCCCGATGGAAGCATGTACTATACCGGCTTTATCTACTTTAAAGTCGATTTTTCCCTGCTTGACCTCCTTGACAGCCTTACTGATCTCCATGGTTACCGTTCCGCTTTTGGGGTTCGGCATGAGACCACGGGGACCGAGTATTCGTCCCAGCTGACCTATCTTACCCATAACTGAGGGCATGGTAATGATTACATCCACGTCGGTCCAGCCGGCCTTGATCTTCTCCACCCACTCGTCGAGACCCACATAATCAGCGCCTGCTTCCTTTGCTTCAGCCTCCTTGTCGGGGGTTACCAGGGCAAGAACCCTGACAGCCTTTCCCGTGCCGTTGGGGAGGGAGACCACGCCACGAACCATCTGGTTCGATTTGCGGGGGTCAATACCCAGCCTGACGTCAATATCAACAGAGGCATCAAACTTCGTAGTAGTGATATCTTTTACCAATGCTGCCGCTTCTGACAAAGTATAGAGTTTGCCGTGCTCAACTTTCGCGAGGGCAAACTTCTGATTTTTGGTAAGCTTAGCCATTTCTATTCACTTATTTATTGTTTACCGGGGAATGCACCTGTAACGGTGATGCCCATACTTCTGGCTGTTCCAGCCACCATCTTCATCGCGGATTCGAGGGTAAAGCAGTTAAGATCCTGCATTTTATCCTCTGCAATAGCCTTCACCTGGTTCCATGTGATTGATGCCACCTTTGCGCGGTTGGGCTCTGCCGAGCCTTTCTTTGCCTTGGAGGCTTCTATCAGCTGAACGGCAACGGGAGGGGTCTTGGTGATAAAGTCAAATGACTTGTCATTGTATACCGTTATAATTACCGGTATGACCTTCCCTGCCTTGTCCTGGGTCCGGGCGTTGAACTGTTTGCAAAACTCCATGATATTCACACCCTTGGAACCCAGAGCGGGACCTACGGGTGGAGATGGATTGGCTGCTCCGCCTTTAATCTGTAATTTGATTAATCCAGCAACTTCTTTTGCCATAATTAAAAATTTGCATTGTTTATAGCGAGAGCATGACGGCCGCTTAAGGAAGCATTATAATTCACGGCTGTCAATTTCCTTATTTCCCTAACTTTCTTTCTCTACCTGCATGAAGCTGAGCTCAAGCGGGGTCTTACGTCCGAAGATCTTGACCATCACTTTCAGCTTGCGCTTCTCCTCATTGACCTCTTCAATAACGCCTGTGAAGCTGTTGAAGGGTCCGTCTATCACTTTGACCGTCTCGCCTACCACGAAAGGAACGTTGAGTTCCTCTTCGCTGGCTGCCAGTTCATCTACTTTTCCAAGGATACGGTTGATCTCTGCCTTCCGTATCGGTGTCGGTTCTCCCGATGCTGTCCCCAGGAATCCGAGGACATTGGGTATGTTACGGAGGACGTGGGGTACCTCTCCCACAAGCGCAGCCTCCACTATTACATAACCCGGGAAGAAGGTCCGCTCCTTGCTTACCTTCTTGCCCGAACGGATCTGGTAAACCTTCTCCGTAGGTATCAGCACCTGGGTGATGTAATCCTGCAGCTTCAGGCGGACGATCTCGTTCTCAAGATATTCCTTTACCTTCTTCTCCTTGCCGCCGATAGCCCTGAGGACATACCACTTCTTAACGTTTTCACTCATCTGTGACCGTTATGATTTTAATATAACAAACCATAGATTACACCCATTGCCCTGTCAAAAATGAAATCCATTGCCCAGATGACCACGGCAAGGAGTACCGAAGTGACAAGTACAAGGGTGGCGCTTCCCTGGAGTTCGCTCCATGAAGGCCATGTAACCTTGTGCATGAGTTCGTTATATGATTCCTTGAAATAAGTTGCTATCTTCATGATAAGAGTTCCGTTTTGCACGGGAGGAGAGGCTCGAACTCCCGACACCTGGTTTTGGAGACCAGTGCTCTACCAACTGAGCTACACCCGTGT